>JALYXS010000630.1 GCA_030946965.1 Acidobacteriota bacterium | reverse complement strand
CCCTTGATCCAAGCCAGTTGCTCGTTGATGTTGTAAGTGCGGCTTGGCGAAAGCGTATCGATCCAGAAGCCAAGCTCGGGATAACCATCGCCAATCTGGTACCTGGGCGGCGGACGCCGGTTGCCGGTGCCACTGGTGAGACTAGACCCAGGTATCTCGATGATGGCTCTGTCGGCCGCCGGAATCTGATAGTAGCGTTGCGGGAAGTATTCGAGGGTGTCCCGTTTGTTCCATCCAAACGTGAGGTGGTTCAGCAGCGTCGGCGTAATAACTTGATCGTGATTCAGACGGTAGTACTTGTTCGTTCCCGCTGAGTTGAATCCATCGGCCAGCGGGCCGGCGAATGGACCGATCGAATCGGGAGACTCGAAGTGCTGTTTGCTGAATAGGCCGCTTAGCCGGCTGTTCGCGGTAATCGCATAATCGCCTTTGATCGAATACACGTTTTGATCGCTTCCGGGATTTCCAACCTGGTGGATATTGTTAAAAAGCGACGGAAGTTCCGTTGGCGGAATATATTTGTTCAATGTTTTCGCTACGTTGTTTATTCTGTCGGGAGGAATGATGTTTCCAGGGAACGGGTCGCGCACGATCGCATTGCCGGCAACGCGCGTGGTGTTCGGATCGTAGATTGGAATCAGTTTACCCGTGGCATCTTTCCACTGGCTGAAATCGCCCGTTCGCAGAGCTTCGGGAGGCACCGAACTGAAACTCGATGGACTGCCGGAACGCTGAATAGATTTCTCGTAAGAGAAGAAGAAGAAAGCTTTGTTACGCCCGTCGTAAAGCTTTGGCGCGAAGATGGGACCGCCGACCGTACCCCCGAAATCATTCTGGCGCACGACGGTTCGCTTTGCCGAGAAGAACTGGCGGGCATTCAAATCGGTATTTCGAAAGTATTCGAACGCCGAACCGTGCAGTTCGTTGGTGCCGGATTTGGTCGTGAAGTTGATGATGCCGTTACCTGTCCGGCCGTACTCCGCCGAGTACCCGTTGCTGATGACCTTGAATTCGGATATCGCGTCGGTGCTTACCGCTTGAAAAGCGGCATCATTGCGCCGTTCGCTATTCGATTCCGCGCCGTCGAGTAGCAAGCTCGCGCCAGCCGAGAGTCCGCCGCCGATGCGAAGACTATTATTGTTGCCAGGGGCGCTCAGGACGACACCAGGCGTCAGAATCGTGAAAGCGAGATTGTCTCGCAACCCTCCCGAAAGCGACAAAGGAAGGTCATTGATAGTCTTTGTGGTGACTACCGTTCCAAGATCGCTCCTGTCGGAAACCACGGCCGGAGCGACCGCGGTAACTTCCACTTTGTCGGAGACCTGGCCGACTTCGAGCGTAAGATCGACTCGAGCGGTGGTCGAGACGTTGACGGTTATGTTGCTCGCCTCGGCCGTCCGAAAGCCGGTTTTTTCGGCCGTGACGGTGTACTTGCCTGCCGGGAGATACAGAAGGCTGAATGTCCCTTCGTTGGTCGTAGTGGCCGTTTGGGTTTGACCAGTCGCCGGATTGAGGCCCTTGATGGCTGCCCCAGGCACGGCCGCGCCCGCGGCGTCGGTGATCGTTCCCGAGATAGTTCCCCTATCCTGCGCGAAACAGATTACGGCCAGAAAGAAAATTAAACTTCTTAGCAAACGTGGCATAAGCTTTCCTATCGATCTTGAATCCTATATCAAGCCAAGCGTGGACGCAAGGCGAAATCGATAAAGAATTCCCGGCGAATTGCCGGCCGCAATTGGCGTATTGTTGTTTCATATGCCGGGTTATGTATCCGTTATTTGGAAGAGATGCCTCCTGCCGATCGCCATTTTTTCGCTGGGGCAATTGGCGCTTTCAGGAGCCGGAGAATATTTTCCTCCGTCCGACCAACAAGGCGGCTGGCGAACGCTGACCGATCCTTCCGCCATTCAAAAGTACGCGGGAATGGATCGAGGCAAGCTAGACCGCGCCTTCGCGTTTGCTCAGGAAACAAGTCAACACGGTGGACTATTAGTTGTCCGGCATGGTTATCTGGTTTACGAAAGATATTTCGGCAAAGGCAATCGGGAAGCTCATCCCGACATGGCTTCAATCGGCAAGGCTTACACCAGCGTCGCTTGCGGCATCATGCTGGATGAGAAGCGCGATCAGATTCCCGATGGACTCGAACAGAAAGTATTCACGCCAAAATACCTGCCCGAAGCTTTCCCCCTGAGCGATCCATTGAAGGCCGAAATCAAGCTTGGCAACCTGTTGACGATGTCGGCGGGCATTCATGGCGAAGGCGGCAATCCGGGAATCGTCAATGGCGAGGATTTGAAGCTGGAGCCGGTCCCGAGACCGCCCGGCGCCTTCGATCAGGATCTCACCGCGCTGCGATCTGCATTGTGGACTAGACCGGGAGGCGGTTACTCGTACGCTTCGGCGTCTCCGCACATCGCCTCGATGATCTTGCGCCGCCTGACCGGCGTCGAACTGCAGCAATATCTCGACGAGCGCCTGGCAAAGCCGATGGGGTGGGGGGAGTGGGGCTACGCGCTCCATCGCAATGGAGCGACTCTCCCGCACACACCGGGTGGCGGCGGGATTGCCGTACGGTCCACCGACGCGATTCGTTTCGCCTACCTTCTACTGCACCAGGGGCGCTGGGGCGCAAAACAATTAGTGCCCGCCGCGTACATAGACCTTTGCAGCCGCCCGTCGCCATATAATCCGCATTCCCCGTTTAGCCTGATGTTCGAAGTAAACGCGGATGGACACGTTTTTGGCGCCCCGAAAGACGCATTTTTCAAATCCGGAGCGGGCGGTTCGGCAATTTATGTGGCGCCCTCGCTCGATATGGTTGTTTACAAGATGTCGGGCACCGATGCGCAGTTCGATCCGGAGTTGACAGCACTTAAGACGACTTACGATTACGATCGCTCCCGCGACAATTGGAAACCTCGCCCTCACGACCAGTTTCACGACGGACCCGTCGGGGG
>JALYXS010000246.1 GCA_030946965.1 Acidobacteriota bacterium | reverse complement strand
CGTCGCTCAAGTTCGATTTTCCGCAGCCGTTCGGTCCGACCACCGCGGCGATTCCATCCCCCTGAAACCGCAACTCGGTCCGGTCGCAGAAGGATTTAAAACCCTGGAGTTCTACACGTTTCAGCTTTAGCAAAACAGCACCTCATGTGCTCGGGGATTGCCACCATACTAATAGCTGAAGATCAAAAAGTAAAGTATCCGTAACGCAATATATAGCGGTTTATTTTGCAATGGACGGCCATATTGGCGTCCGCTTGCCCTGGAAGGCGGCTAAACCCTCTTCAAAATCTCCGCTCCGCAGGACTTGTTCGCGAACGCGGCGGCCCAGATCGCCCGCTTCGGCGAAACTTTTCCCACGTATCTCCTGGACGTACTCGAGACCGCTACGCATGGCTGCGGCGCTTGATTGGGAAAGCTGCTGGGCAATCCGCATGGCGGCGGATTCGACCTCGGCTTCCGGGACGACTTTGTGGATCAGCCCGAACCCGAACGCTTCTTGCGCGGAAAAAATCCGCCCGGTCAAAGCCAGTCCACCGCTCGGCGTTCCCCGATGGCCAGAGTCACGCTACGGAAAATCAGGAAAGGCCACAAGCCAATACGGATTTCCGTTAATCCGAACGTGGCGTCTTCGGCCGCGACCGCGATGTGCGCATTCGCCACCAGACCCGCGCCGCCCGCTAGCGCCGCGCCTTGCACGGCCGCCACGATGGGCTTGGTGAACCGGGCATGGGTGGTGAACAACTGTTCGTGAGTCTCGCTCAGAGCGTGTGGATCGGACGTCGCGGCTTCGCGGAGATCCATGCCGGCGCAAAAAGTTTTCCCGTTGGCGCAGAGGAGGACGGCGCCGGTATGCGGGTCGGCATCGGCCGCATCGAATGCGGCGACCAGTTCGCGGCACAACTCCAGATGCAGCGCGTTGCGCTTTTCGGGACGATTCAGGGCGATGCGCCGGACTCGCTCTAGTTGCGAAATCTCAACCGACATCGATCTCCATCCTTAGTAACGCGGCGCCGTATGTCTTGCCCTGCGCGTCTAGCCGGAGGGAGACTGTGCCCCCGCCTCCTAGCGCTCCGTGAAGTAGAAAATTCAAGGCGCCGAGATTAGGGAGTTCGAAGCGCTCGACTTCGCCCTGGACGCGATCCCCGAAGAACGCCTTGACGCGCTCCGGCGTGAGTTCGCGGACGAGGGTGGCGTAGTGCTCCGGACGGAGCGCAATGACGCCGATGTTGGCGGTGTCGCCTTTGTCGCCCGACCGGGTATGCGCGATTTCTGAAAGGTAGGCAGTCATTTAATCACGTGGGCGACCAATAGGTACGTGTAATAATGCTGACGTTATCACACGTTCACGAGCTTTCAATCCGCCTCCAACTGGGCCTCGGATCGAAATCCGCTCCACAATATTCCGCGTGACCTTGCACCTGCGTTGATCGTACACGCGCGTGGTGATCGGGCTGGAATGCCCGGCCCCAGGCATTGCACACGTTTTCGAGCGGCACATTCTGATTGAGGAGGCCGGTTACGGCCGCGAAGCGGAAGAACGCCTCAGCGCCGCGAGTGCCTGATTCTTGGTAGGTGCCGAGCCTGTCAGTTCGCCGATATCGTCACCGGCCAGCCCCGCAGCGCGATGAGGTGCAGTTCCAGCTTTCGCTCCTTGTATAGGCCAGGAAGCGATCCACGATACGAGCGTAAGCCCGCCGTGTGTGCGGATTGTTGATCGTCGCCCGGAAGAACTCCCCATAAGCGAAGCGGGCATTGGCACCGGCATTGGCGATCAATGCCGGAACGGGTTTCCGACGGCTGCAACGAATTGGCCGCGAGGAATAATAAAACAATCGTATGGAATGAAAAGGATTGTATCGCAACGGCCTTTACCGAAAATTTACACCTAGCCAGTAGCCCCCGGCGAAACAACAAGCGGCGGCGATCATGGTGCCCATCAGCGCCAAAATCCACGCGCTGACCGGCAATCCCATCGGCCCGTTTCGAACCGGCTCCGAATCGGAAGGCTCCGGGCCGGCGGGTTCTGGAGAGGCACACTGGAGATTGCGGCGGACGGGCCGGGAGGGCTTCACCGCACCCATCTTCAAGAACGACGCGGCATCCACGGTGAATTCCCGGTAGCTAGCCGCGGTTTCCATCCGTCCTTGAGAATCGCGGAAGAAAAAACCCGCGCGCGCCGGTTCCAGGTGAGCGGGACGAACCACCAGCGCGATCTGCCGCTTTCCCGGAAAAAAACTGTCGTACAATTCCACGTCGGCGGGCGAGAGCTCGATATCGCTGCGCGTATGCGAATGGAACCATCCAACCGGTTCAAGGCCAGTTTCTCCGGTTTCTTTCAGGAGCGCGGTCAGGCCTCGCCGGTCTTTCCCGGACATGGTGAAGGAAGGACCCAGCGCGTACTCGCAAGGTAGGGTCCGCCACGATTCGATGCGCACGCATCCGTTCTCCGTCGCGCCGAATAGAATGCCGCCAATTTCGACCCCGCCACGCGGCACCAGGTAGAATGCATCCACGGCGGCACGGCCAATTTCATCGAGCGTCGCGGGCGGAAACTCAATTCGAAACGGGCACGGCGGCGTCTCCCAAACGGCTAGCGGCGGCATCGCAATAGGGTCACAAGTAGGATTCATCATCGCCTCAAATTCGATATTAGGCAAACAACGCCCGATCGAAAAGCCGCGTTGTACTACTCCCGATAGACCGGTTTGGAATTGGCTGCCGGGCCGCCGGACTGCGCTTATAATTAGATCGTGCCGAAACTCAAGGACCTTGAGATACGCCTACACCGCACCGAAGAACAGTTGCGCGTTTTTCAAAAGGTGAGCCGTTTTATGGTGCGGGAGATGAGTCTTCAAGAGGTTTTGCAAGGCGTCGTTTCCTTGATCGCGGAGTTCATGGAATGCGATTCCTGCCTGGTGTATCTTATCGATAACAACGAGCTGGTGCTCTGCGCGTCGAACACGCCGCACCCTTTTGCCATAGGCAAAGTACGCCTGCGCATGGACGAGGGCCTCACCGGATGGGTTGCGCGGGAGCGGCGGCTGCTCTCGATTTCGCGCGAGGCTTTTAAAGATCCGCGATTCAAGAAATTCGCCGACTTGCCGGAAGACAGTTACGAGGCCTTTTTATCGGCTCCCGTAATCGCGCGCAACCGCGTGGTGGGCGTGATCAATGTGCAGCATCGCGAGCCGCACCAGCACACTGGCACGGAGATGGAAGTACTGACCACGGTAGGCGAACAGGTGGGTTGCGTACTGGTACTGGCGCGCATGGCGCCTACAGCCGTCGCCGCGGCTAATCATGTGGAACTGGTCATGGCGTCCGCGCCGGCCCGGCCTCGAGGTTAAACCTCCGCTGATACCTTTCCGCTTCTTTGCCATCATTTTGCTTTTGGCCGCCGGTTCCCAGGCGCAGCACGAAGAGCGCGGTGAAGGTTGGGAAGTTCAATATTTTTACGACGAGAACAAGAGCGCGCTCACCATTACCGATCTCAAGTTTCCGTCGGACCGTCGCGGCGTAGCCTCCGCTTACATCTCGGAAAAAGAAAAAATCAAGCCGGTCGTGCTAATTACCAACGACGGAGGCAAGCACTGGCTGGCGGAGCCCGTGAAAGAGGCCGGTATCTCGTTGTTCTTCCTGGATGACAGCCTCGGTTGGATGGTAACTACCAAAGGCGTCTGGCAAACCGAAGAATCCGGACGAAACTGGCACAAACTCAAAGCTCCTAAAGACATTCTGCAAGTGTGGTTTACCAGCCGGAACCGCGGCTGGGCGATTGGCGACCGCAAGTCGGTTTTTGAAACATCGGACGGTGGCGCTACCTGGACGCCCGTTGCGATTGCCGCAAAGCCGGCCGGGAACCCCGAGTACACAACTTATGGCTCTATCTCTTTTTCGGGGGACAAGTCGGGTGTCATTTCCGGATGGAACACTCCACCGCGCCGGGTGGATCCCTATCCCGATTGGATGGACCCCGAGAAGGCGCGCACCCGCCGCCAATGGCCCGCGCTTTCGATTTTTCTTCAGACTACGGATGGCGGCAAAACTTGGGTTTCCTCAACCGCGTCGTTGTTCGGGCGATTGATCCGGATGAGCTTTGCCCCCAATTTCGGTCTTGGCTTGATGGAATTCAACGACGATTTCGAATGGCCGTCGGAAGTCTACAAGGTCGATCCGAAGAGCGGGAAGAGCACCCGCGCTTTTCGCGAAAAGAACCGGGCGATCACCGATGTATACGCGGGCGCGAACGGCCCTTCGTTCCTTGCGGGCTTTGAGCCGGTCGGGACCGTCCGGCAGAATCCCATACCTGGAAGACTGAAGATCCTGAAGAGCGACGATCTGGAACACTGGCGGGAAATGCCGGTCGATTATCGAGCGGAAGCGCATCGTGCCGTGATCGCCGCGAGCCCCCAAGGGAGCGTCTGGGTGGCTACCGATTTGGGGATGATCTTAAAGTTGCCCGGACGTTGACGAAACCATAGCCTTTTCCTCGACCCCTTCGAACTTAGCCCATCTCCGAAATGTAAAGATCTCTTTCCGTTTCCGGAAGCTGGCGAAGTTGAACCGGCAATACTCGCACCGGAGCCGGCGCGCGCCCATGCGGATCAGCATCCGCATCCATCTGGTTCCCTGAAATTCGCGCTCCGACCAAAGGTTCAAGTCCATGCGCAAGCATTTCGGGCAGCGGGCGTACCTCACGTCGGAAACAACCAACGTGCGGCCGGTAAACCTATTTTTGCAATCGCCACACTGCAACGCGTGGATACCGCGAAGGGCCGCGAAACGAATTCCCGCGCCGGAAATCTTGGCGATTTTCAAAAACCGGCTGCCGCACTTGGGACAGCAAACTGACATTATGCCTAGTCTAACTGGATGCGCGCGCGAAGTCTCTCAGGTCTTTCCCTGCGCGGAGAGACAAGGCGATCTCCAGGCACGCGCCCGCTAGAACCAGGGCGAGCGATAGCCATTGCTCGAACGAAAAGGGCCCGCCGCCCGGGTTGGACTCTTCGTGCACCCGGAGAAACTCGACCAGAAATCGAACGGCGCCGTAGAAGATCAGATAAAGGCCAATGATTCTGCCGCCGGTGTGGCGCCTGCGGCACAAAAAGTACAGCACCGCCGCGATCGCCATCTCCGCAAACGATTCATAGAGTTGCGTTGGATGAAGTGGAATGCCGACTGGAACTCCGGCATTCCGGGCGTCCGGGCTGGTGAATGTGACCGCCCAGGGCAGGCGGGTAGGGCGTCCGTAGCAACAACCGGCCGCGAAGCAGCCGAGGCGCCCGATGCCGTGGCCCAGCGCGAGCCCGGGCGCAAACACGTCGGCGGTCCGCAGCACCGGCAGATCGTGCCTGCGCATGAAAATGTAGGCGGTAATTAGAGCCGCGATCAACCCACCGTAGAAAATTCCGGCGGATTGCAAGGTAGCCAAAGAGAAAATCTCTTCGGGATGGCTGCGATAAAAGGGATCGAGCGCCAGCATCAGCGCCTTTGCGCCAATAATGCCCGCGAGCGCGCAAGCCACTCCCAGATTCATGACGGCATCGGGCTTCAAACTCGCTTGGCGCGCCAACCGGGATATCAGCCAAAGGGCGGTCAGGAAGGCAATTGCAACCAGCAGTCCGTAAGTCGGAAGGTAAAAGCCGCCAATCGAAAAGAGCTTTGGAAACATTTCAGGGGGATAACCTATTAGTGTACCGCCCGCCTGTACGAAGTCTTGTGGCGCGCGCACTCGTGCGTGCCACACAAGAGGGCATTCTAAATTCCGGCGGGTTTTCGCATTCCGAGCAGCAGCAGCGAAGCGCCTACGCAAATCGCGCTATCGGCAAGGTTGAAAGTGTACCAGTGCCGCGCGCCGATGTAGAAATCGAGAAAATCGGTCACGGTACCCATCGTGACGCGGTCGTAAACGTTTCCCAGCGCCCCGCCGAAAATCAGCGAGAGACCCACGGCGGTCCAACGGTCTAGCCTCTCGATCCGCCACAGTATTCCGGCCAGGATGGCGACCGCCAGCAAGGAAAAAGCGATCAGCAGGCTCGTGCGGAAACGCGATGTGGATTCCGAAAACAATCCGAACGCCACGCCCGGATTTTGCGACTTCACAATATTGAACAAACCGGGGATAACGGAACGAGAATCGAACGACGACAAGCGTGTTTCGACAACGTGCTTCGACCATCGGTCCAGCGCGAAGATGCCGACCGAAACGGTCCCAGCGGTGAAACGCGAAATACCCTTAAGCATGCAAAATCTCTTTTACAGCCGCGGCGCAGCTCGCGCAAATGGTCGGAAATTCGGGCGAAGATCCCACATCTTCGGTGTACTTCCAGCATCGCTCGCATTTAAGTCCACTCGCGCGCTTGACCGTCACGCCGCCCTCGCCAGCGTGGTGTAAGCCCACTTGCGAAACGATGAACAGCCCCGGCAACTCCTGCGCGTACTGTTCGAGCAACGGATACAAATCGCCATCGACGGTTACATCGACACGAGCTTCGAGCGGCGCGCCAATCACCTTTCCGGCGCGCGCCTCTTCGAGGCTCTTCAAGACGTCCTGCCTTACCTCAATGAGACGATCCCAATTTTCCGCGCGTGTCCGGTGCTCTCGATGAATGCCTTCGGTCAACTCGCCCGGTTCGGGAAAAAGCGCGGTGTGAACGCTGCCTTCGCGGCCCAGCCAAGGCCAAACCTCTTCGGTCGTAAAAGCCAGTATTGGCGCTAGAAGACGGACCAGCGCATAGGCCAGCCGGTACAATGCCGTCTGCGCGCTGCGGCGGGCATGCGAGCGTGGCGCCATCGTATAGAGCCGGTCTTTCAATACATCGAAATAAATCGCGCTCAGCTCGACCGTGGCGAAATCGTAAACCGCCCGATAAACCTTGTGGAACGCGAACTCGCTGTACCAGATGCGGCAGCGGGCAACCAACTCTTCGGCGCGAATCAGAATCCACTGATCGATTTCCAACAACTGATCGCCGGGAACGGCGTCCGTTTCCGGCACAAAATCATGCAGGTTCCCAAGCGCGTAACGGAACGTATTCCGCAGCTTGCGATACGCTTCCGAAAGCCGCGTGAGGATCGTGTCCGACATGCGGACATCCTCGAAGAATTCGACCGATGCGGTCCACAAACGCAGCACTTCGGCTCCGTATTTTTTGATAATCTCCTCGGGCGCAATAACGTTCCCGACAGACTTCGACATGGCGCGCCCGTTGCCGTCGAGCGCCCACCCGTTAGTGGCGCAACTCCGATAAGGCGCTCCATTCTTCAATCCGACGCCTACCAGCAGAGAGCTGTGGAACCAGCCGCGGTATTGATCGCCGCCTTCGATATAGAGATCGGATGGCCAGTTCAACCCGTTCGCTTCCGTCAGCACGGCAAGTTGGCTCGAACCCGAATCGAACCAGACGTCCAGAATGTCTTTCTCTTTCGTGAATTCTTTAGACCCGCAATGTCCGCACTTCGTTCCAGCAGGTAGCAACTCACTGGCGGAGCGTTCGTACCAGATATCCGCCGTGTGCTCCGCGAATAGCGCGACCACCTTATCGAGAATCGCTTTGTCCGTCAGGGGCTCGCGGCATTTCTCGCAATAGAACACGACGATCGGAACGCCCCAGACGCGTTGGCGCGAAATGCACCAGTCCGGCCGCGAGGCGATCATATTTGCGATGCGCTCTTCACCCCACGCCGGCATCCACTGAATGCCCTTGATGGCGTCGAGCGCCCGCGCGCGCAAGCCGTTCTTTTCCATGCCGATGAACCACTGCTCGGTGGCGCGGAAAATGGTTGGCTGATGGCAGCGCCAGCAGTGCGGGTAACTGTGATCGACCTTCTCCTGCCCAAGCAGCGCGCCCCGCGTCTTTAGAAGCTCGATCACAATCGGATTGGCTTCCCAAACGGTCTTTCCGATTAGCTCTTCGGGCAGCACGCCGCTCGCGCCGGCCGCATGAAAAAACCGGCCCGCCGCATCGACCGGACAAAATGTTTCGATCCCATACTGGCGGCCCACCACGTAATCTTCCTGGCCGTGACCGGGCGCGGTATGAACCGCGCCAGTACCTTGCTCGAGCGTGACATGATCCGCCAAAATGCCAAGCGATTCGCGCTCCAAAAAGGGATGCCGGAACACCGCGCCTTCCAAACGCGAACCGGGGAAGCGGGCCGGGATTTCGTAATCCGTCCAGCCGCACTTTTCGGCCGTCACGCGAAGCAGATCCGCCGCGACGATGTAAACAGCGTCTCCCACTTCGACGGCGCAGTATTCGAACTTGGGATGGAACGCGATCGCCATGTTGGCGGGAATGGTCCAAGGCGTCGTGGTCCAGATCAGGCCGTAAATGTTCTTGAGAGCGAGGACCGGATCGATCTTCGCGGGGTCGGATGTAAGCGGAAATCGCACCCAGATCGATGGGCTGGAATGATTCTCGTACTCCACTTCGGCTTCGGCCAGCGCGGTGCGATCGCGGATGCACCAGTTGACCGGTTTCAGCCCTTTATAGACGTAGCCCTTATCCAAAAAATCCACAAACGCGCCCGCAATCACGGACTCGTAATGCGGGCTCATGGTCAAATACGGATCTTCCCAACGGCCGAAAACGCCCAGGCGCTTGAAGTCCGCCGTCATCAATCCCACGAATTTCTCCGCGTACTGGCGGCACTCCGCGCGGATCTCCGCGACGGACATTTTGGCCTTCTTCGCTCCCAGCTCCTGATCGACTTTGAATTCGATCGGCAACCCGTGGCAATCGTAGCCCGGCACATAAGGTGCGTCGAAACCGGCCATGGTTTTCGATTTCACAACGAAGTCTTTCAGCAGCTTGTTAAACGCCGTTCCGAGATGGATTTTGCCGTTGGCGTAGGGCGGGCCGTCATGCAATAAGTAAGTGGGACGCCCGGAGCTCGTCCGGCGAATCTGGCCATAAAGGTCCTCCTTCTCCCAGCGGGCGAGCAATTTCGGCTCGGTTTGCGAGAGATTGGCCTTCATGGAGAAGTCCGTGCGAGGCAGATTGATGGTCTGCTTCAGATCTAGATTCGCTGGATCCATTGATTGTTTGAGGTTTGATTCCATTATAGATGGCGCCTGAGAGCGGCTCCATGAGTCGAGCAATTCGGCTCGATCCACGGGACTTCCCTGGAGGAGTTCGTGCAATTGCAGACTCATAATGAGGCGGTATAGAGCTAAATTGGATAAAAATATACTTGACTAATACCCGGTACCCCGCTACTATCATGGCCCCCGAACCGACCACCGTGATCGAAGCGGTGAACTACTTTTCCGTTCCCGTAAACTGGCTGAACTATCTGGTCGCGCGTCGTTGGCCGAATGGTGGTATCTGCCCCACTTGCGATAGCGCAAAGGTTGGATTCCTCGCAAACCAACAGCGGTGGCAGTGTAGCGGCAAGCATCCCAAACGCCAGTTCTCGTTGAAGACCGGAACCATATTTGAAGACTCTCCGCTTGGCCTTGATAAGTGACTGCCCGTCGTTTGGCACGTTACAAACTGCAAAAACGGTGTGTCATCGTGGGAGATTCATCGCGCCGTAGGCGTCACTCAGAAAACCGCGCGGTTCATGCT
>JALYXS010000586.1 GCA_030946965.1 Acidobacteriota bacterium | reverse complement strand
ACATCGAGGGCAAAATGAATACGCAGATTTGGGATTTCGCGTATAAGAAGTAATGTTGCGCCGGCTCGCCGTTACCTTTCTGGCCGCGTCCTGTTTGCGCGCCCAACCGGCCGGCTCTCAAACCTGCAGCGATGGGGCGATCGATGGCTCGAGCTAACACAATCCATTTAGCGCAACCTGTCACCGTTGGACCGTATCGCGTCCATGAGAAGGATTTCGAACTTTATCAGAACTCATACAAGCTGGATTTTGTGATTGGCTCAGGGGTAAACCGCCTAACGTTTCTTACGCGCCCTCCCGGCAGCCTGGGTCCATAGGCGAGCCGCTAAACCGGACGTTTGCCATTTTTTGCTGGAGCACGCGAAACCGCCTGCGCCACATGCGAGACTTCTGCTTCGCAGCCGCCAAAGGACATTCCCCCCTCAACCCGGTTCGGAGCGGCATTAGAGTACACGACGTGGTTGACTTATTCCGAGTAGCGATAGCCACGCTTGTGAACCACCTGCGACCCCGGCAACTTACAAGCTATTCCAATCGAGTGATAGCGGTCGTCGGGTTGCGCAACGCCGGGAGCGAAGCTGACGACAAACATGGTTTGTAGTCGTTGTTCGACGTCGTTCAAGCGGTTCTCCAGTTCCGCCGCGGGATAGAATTGCCCTCCAGTTTCTTGAGAGACTTCCCGCATTTTGTTACGGATGATCAAGGGTCTAAGAAGCATGTTGGCCGGGAAATAACGGACTATCGTTGCCATCGCCGAGGGAGATTGCAAGCCGAACACCGCCACGTTGGCCGACTGAAGCTTTTCGATCAACGTGCTAGCCGAGGTGCGGCTGGCGTTGTCGTCCCCGTCGCTGAAAAGAAGAATCGCCTTTCGGCCGGCGCGGTTTCGGAACTTCCGCTCGACGCACTCGACAAGCGCATCGTGGATCGGCGAGCCCCCGAACCGTTCCGCCCAGACTGGGCGTCCGCGAAGGTGCTTCGCGACCCCTGCCAGAACATCGTTCCACTCAGCCCGAGGCGCATCTTCGTCCAACACGAGCCGGACCTTGCGTTGAACGGTTACCAGGAAAACCGTGTCGCCGTCACGGATTACTTGATACAAGAATTGCCGAATGCGCCGCTGGTTCGCTCCTGACACTCCGATTTGGCTGCCGCTCATGTCGAGCACAATCGCCAAGCTGAGGGGCGTGTCTTGATTCTTCGCGAAGAATCGAATTGGGCGTGGCTGACCGTCCTCTGTAAGCGTGAAGTCGCCCTTGCCCAGGTTGGAAAAATCGGCTTCACTTGGCCCAAGCAGGTTGAAACTGACCATGACCTCGCGGGTTGTACTGGCGAACTCCGCGGGCCGGTACTCGTCAGAGGCGCAATAGGCTGCGGCAACCGGCAGGCAAAAAAGGAGAAGCCGCGCGGCAACCAATGCCACGGGAATGGCTAAATTTGGGAATGTGTTTTGGGATTCGTGACACACTGTTTTGGGATGCGGCTTAATGCACGGCAGTGTCGTGGGCGTGCTCCGCGGCGAATTTCGCCAATTTCTCGGACATGGCCGGGTCGGCGGGAACGCCGGCAACGCCCCTGTACACCATCGATGCATTCGTAGCCGCCAGGACGTGTCCGGCCTCGGCCGCCTTGGTCCACCATTTCGCGGCCTCCGCGTAATTTTGCCGCACGCCTTTCCCGTTGGCGTACATCATGCCAACCGCAGCCTCGGCGGGCACATATCCCTGTTCGGCCGCCTGCAACGTGTATTGGAACGCCGATGCCGGGTGCTTCGGCAGGTTTGCCCCACCCATGCAGTAAAGATCGACCGGCTCCCGCGAACCCCGGGTTCCGGCGCCGCAAACTTCGTAATCCTTCCGATACCCGGCTGATTGGGCGCTCATCTCATTCAGCCAATTTGCCCAGCCGCCCTCCGGCATTTTGCGCTCGGGCCGGCCCAAATCGCCTCGATAACCGCTATCGCGGATTGGGGCAAGCGTGTTGGCGGCCATCACTCGCAGCTCCTCGTCCTTATCGTCGAGCAGCGCGACTAGGGCCTGAAACAGCGGCGGGTCCTGCCGTACCCCTCGCACTTGGAACCGGACAGCCTGAACGATTCCGTCGACGGCATCAATGCGGTCCCTTGCATCAACTTCTTTGCCGGGACTGGTCGCAAGCGCGATGAGCGCCTGCTGGGCTGCCTCGGACCGCCAGTTGGCATTGAAGGCCAAGGCACGGATTGCCGCCCGGCGCACTTTCGCGGACGGGTCGGTCGTTTTCTTCCCGAGAGCCGTCACCGCCGCCTCGTTGAATATGGCGTGGCGGCACGTTTCCGCGGCCGCCGCGCGCACCTCCGCATTCTCCGATTCGAGCAATTTCTGAACGGCGGCGCCGGCGGGAGCGCCTCCCACCAAAGCGAGCGCCGTGAAATATCCATCCCTGTTTACGGATGGCAAAGTGCTGGTCCGATTCAACAATTTAAGCTCTTCCGGGGAGGGCGGGATGTTTTTGTTACGCAGACATGTCGCCCAGGCAATCGCGTCGTCGTTACTTGGCGGATGATAAGTCCGCGCGCCCAGATCCTCGAATTCGGGATAAATGACGTGATATCCCTTGGCGTTCACGCGCGAATAGGTGTCGCGAACGGTAGTGATGTGGTACGACAGATCCCGGAGTCCCAGCACCATATAGAACTCAGGCGCGCTATTCAGCGAGTCGATCGCCTCCGTAAGTTCCGATGGCATCCGCCACCAGCCCCAGCTATACGTAATGGCGGCAGTCACGATATCGGGGTGCAACATCGTGAACTCGCCCGAGATCTTCCCGCCCTCGCCTTTTCCGTACATGTAAACGCGGCGGGGGTTGACGGGGTACGTCTTTTTCGCCCATGCGATTAGCTTGGCGATTGGCTCATCGTCGGCGGGTCCGAATTTCCTCTCTTGCGGATGGCCGGCGAGAAGCACGTAACTATCCCGAATCCCAAGCCGCTTCAAAGCTTCGCGAACGGGCAATATCTCATCGCCGGTGGGCCGGTCGTGCTCTGGGAAGCACAGGATCAGTCCCACTTGTCTCGCGGGATCGGTTGTGCCCGCAGGCGCGATGCCGTCGGGCGCTTCCACGACATAGCGAATTACGGTCTTTCCGGTACCGTCCTTGAGTTCCGTTTCGACGGCGGCACTGAGAGGCGCGCCGATTGAAGCGAGGATGGCGAGAAGTCCGGCAAGCCGGAGCGGCAGCCGCGCGAGAGTTGTACGTTTCATCTTGTGAATACAGCAAATATATACTAACTTCCAATGGGCAAGGATGCGTCTGTGTTCGCGCGGAGCTTTTTTAGGAACCGCGGAGGCGTACTGCTCTTGCAAAGGTAGATGGAGGCGTAAAATGCGCACGGGAACTGCTGTTGAACGTTTTGTGATCACGGCTCTGCTGTTTGGATCTGCGTTTTTACTGGCCCAGACAAGCCGGGGAAGAGCGGCAGTAAGAAGTTCCGTGCAATTTCCCGACGCGCCCGGAAGGGAAACCGTCCAGAAGGTATGCGGCGGCTGCCATGGCGCGGAGGTCGTCGTTCAAAAGGGACTCAGCCGGCAGCAGTGGGGACAGGTGATCGCGAGCATGGTTACACGCGGCGCGAAAGGCACGGATGACGAATTCACTGAAGTGCTCAATTACCTGGCCAAAAACTTTCCCGCGACCGCCAGTGCCGCTGCCAACACCACCGCCCCAACCAGGCCACGCCGGGGACCGGGGGCTGGCTCGAACGATCAACAGGTCGTCGACAAGGCTGCCGCCGACCGTGGCAGAGCCACTTACGCAGCCCAGTGCATCGACTGCCATGGGCCCAAGGCGCGGGGCAACGACAACGGAGCCGACCTCGTTCGCTCGCTGACGGTATTGCACGACCGGTATGGAAATACGATCGGACCGTTTCTCAAGAAGGGCCACTTCATGCAAGGCGGGGGATTGAGCGCTAAGTTGACGCAAGCGCAGATCGAGGATCTTTCGCATTTCCTGCACGCGCGAGTCGACGACACGCTGCGGAGCGGCCCCTTCTCGCAAGTGATTAACGTGCTGACGGGCGATGCTAAGTCGGGCGCTGAATATTTCAACGGCGCGGGGAAATGCAGTTCGTGTCATTCACCAACAGTCGATCTAGCCGGAATCGCCAAGAAATACGATCCGCCCACCTTGCAACAGCGATTTCTCTTTCCCCAAAGCGTAGGATTCAGCCGAGGCGGGGTTTCGAGAGCCAAGCCGGTGACTGTCACCGTGACCTCAACTTCAGTACCGTCCGTATCCGGCGTGCTTCTTAGCCTTGACGATTTCGATGTGTCCTTGCGCGACAGCACGGGGGAATATCACTCGTGGAAGCGAACGCCGGATCTAAAAGTAGAAAGGAACAACCCCTATGCGGCGCACATCGACTTACTCGACCAATATTCGGACAAGAATATCCATGACGTAGTTGCGTACCTGGAGACTTTGAAATGAAGCTGCCACTTCTCTTAGCCTTTTTAGCGGTACTGCTACCGGCGCAGTCGCTCGATCCCGCCAAGCTGGCGCAACCGCCAGTCGATTCGTGGCCGACTTACAACGGCGATTTCTCCGGCCGCCGTTTCAGCCCCCTTTCGAAAATAAACGCGGGAAACGTCAACTCGATGACCCTTGCGTGGATTTACCGTGTAAACACCGGTAGTGGTTTCCCCGGCGCGATCAAGGCTACGCCACTGGTTGTCGATGGCGTCATGTACTTCACATTGCCGGATCATGTGTGGGCGATCGACGCGCGTACCGGCCGCGAGATCTGGCACTACGGCTGGGTATCGAAGGGCGGCGAGCATATCGGCAATCGCGGCGTGGGGATATATGGAAAATGGTTATTTTTCGAAACGCCGGACTGCAATCTTGTGTCGCTCAATCTAAGTGACGGAAAACCGCGCTGGCGTAAGTCAATCTGCGACCTGGATCAAATGTACTTCGGTTCGGTAGCGCCGGTGGTCATCAAGAATCATGTCATCGTGGGAGTGAGCGGCGACGATCTCGATATCCCCGGATATCTGGAATCGCGCGACCCGGAAACCGGCGACGTGCAATGGCGTTGGTCGGTTGTTCCTAAACCGGGCGAGCCAGGATCGGAGACATGGCCCAACGCCGAGGCGATGGCGCACGGAGGCGGGATGACGTGGGTTCCGAGCACGTACGACCCCGAGCTGAACATGCTCTATCTCGGGACCGGAAACCCGCAGCCGGTAATCGCGGGCAAGCGCCGGGAGGGCGATAATCTGTATACCGAATCGATAGTCGCGCTCAATCTGGACACGGGTAAGCGCGCGTGGCATTTCCAATCTTCGCCCCACGATACCCACGACTGGGACGCGGTGCAGACGCCGGTCCTGATAGACGGCGAACTCGACGGCCAGAAGCGGAAGTTGGTAGCTCAAGCCAGCCGTAACGGTTATTTTTTTGTCTTGGACCGGACTAACGGCAAGAATCTTGTAAGTAAGCCATTCGTGAAGACGAATTGGTCAAAAGGAGTCGATGCGAAAGGCCAGCCGATTCCCAACCCAGCCAAGGAGCCGCAGATCGACGGCGCGCTAGTGACGCCGAATCAGGGTGGCGCGGCGAATTGGCCACCGCCAAGTTTCAGCCCCGAAACCGGGTTGTTCTATATAAACGCCTCGCGCGGATTCAGCGTGTACTACATTTACGACAACGACGAGAAGCCGGAAGGATGGGGTGGCAACGACCGCGGAGGTTTCGCCGAATCCATGTTACAGGCGATCGACTACAAAACCGGCGGGATTCGCTGGAGCCATAAGTGGCAAGGAGCGGGTATTCGTTCCGGAGTCTTGAGTACCGCGGGCAATCTTGTCTTTGCGGGAGATCCGGCGAACAATCTGGTGGCGCTGAACGCGGCTACCGGGCAACCGTTGTGGCACGCGAATCTAGGTAGCGCGTTAAGTAACGGCCCGATTACTTACGAACTGGATGGGACGCAGTACTTAGTTGTAGGCGCGGGAGACTCCATGATCGGCTTTGCCATGCCGAATCAGACGACGGTTAAGTGACTCGCTTCCAAACGGGACTGGCCAGTTCAAGCCGCCTGATGGGGCTGCCCTCGTATTGCGGCCCCTCCAATTTGATGAACGCCGGCGCTTTCCCGCCTAGCATCCAAACATAGGTATCGGGCGGCTGTTTGCCTATCAGCGGCGCGACGGCGCCCGTGATGCCGCCAAGTTCCACCTTTACCTTGAAACGCGTTGCCATGTAATGCGCGCCGGCAACCGAGAAGGTTTCCTTGCCTTCGGGCGTGATGGAGAGTTGCACAAGCCGTGGCTTTGGAGCAGCCGCTACGTAGGACACCATCGTCTTCTTTGCATCGGGCGCGATGTTCTTTATCAACTCGATAATCAATCCGTTCGCCAGATCGGGCGGCAGATCCACGTGGCTGCTCTCGACCTTATCGCGGCCTTTGTCTTTATAGCGGACTGTTACTTGGCCGGTAGGGGCTTCTATCAATACATCTGCCGGCTTCGGAAAGCCCGGCCCTTTCTGAATGTGATGGTCGCTGACCAGTCGAAACTGGCCGCGTTGAGTGAAGACGGTCGTTTCATCGTCCACGGATCCGTCCTTGAAGCGGAAAATCAGATGGGAGGTTACGCGGCTACCATGAATTACCTGCGTCAGATCCCCTGCCGCAAGAAGCTTTCCTTCCAGAGTGCGCAGTGCCAGAAAACCATGGATCGATCCTTCCGGATAGAGCACGGCCACGGTTTCCGCCGGCAAGTGGCCGGTCGCTAGCAGCATTGCAAAAAGCCAAAAACTAATCCTTGCGGGGCGACATTCCGGCATCGGCCATCCAATCCTGGAGCCGCAGATACCAGGACGCATAAATCACGTTCGGCTTGAGCGGCTTCGGCTGCAGCCCGAATCCATGTCCGCCGCTCAGGTAGACATGTAACTCGGTTGGCACCCCGGCTTTCTTCAGTGCCGGATATAAAGCCGATATCGCGGTCGACGGTCCCTTATCGTTATCGGCGCATAACATGAACGTCGGCGGCGTATCCTTAGTGACGTTGATGCTGTCCGGACGAAGTCCCGGATAAATCAGGATCTGGTAGTCCGGACGGGAATTCTGCCTGTCGATCGCGTCGGCTGCCTCGGGCTTGCCGGAGTCATAACGCGTGGAGGCGAGCGCCGCTACTTCACCTCCGGCGGAAAATCCCATGATCCCGATCTTCGATGGATTCACGTTCCACTCTTGATTGCGCGCGCGAACTACGCGAATTGCGCGTTGCGCGTCGGCGAGCGCGTCAACGTCTACCTTGTACGGGGAACCTTCCTCCCGCGCTAGCCGGTACTTAAGAACGAATGCCGCGACGCCAATGCTATTCAGCCACTCGGCGACGTTCGTGCCTTCAGTGTCGATCGACAAGAATCGATGACCGCCGCCTGGCGCAATAATCATCGCCGCGCCAGTAGCTTTGTCTTTCTGGGGAAGATACACAAGCAGCGACGGATTGTGGATGCTCGAAACTTTGGTGGATTCGCCCGGCTTTGCGGCGGGCTTCACAACTTCCTTTTGCGACGCCATCGCTTCCGACCCCGGAGCGCCACTCGCCCAGAGCGGAATTATTTTACCCGTCTCCGCGGCAAACAGAGCGCCGGATAGCAGGATAGACAGCGGGAGCATTGCGCCAATCGCGTTAGTCATCATTACTTCCTTTTTCGCGCCTTATCAGAAATAAAGCTTCATCGCGAACTGGATTAACCGCATCGGAGTATTCAAACTCCGGATTTCACCTACTCGAAAGCTGCTCGTATTTCCATCTGGAATGACCGAGTCATTCGATGCATAACTAAGATTACTCGACGGATTTCCAAAGTTCGGATGATTGAGCCCGTTGAAGAACTCCGCGCGGAACTGCAGCTTGGTCCGCTCGCCGGTTTGCGGCACCCGCCAGTCCTTCATCACGCTGAAATCTAAGTTCATTTCACCCGGCCCATTCAAGATGTAAACACCGGCATTTCCGTAGTGGCAGAGTTCCGGATGGTTCGGGATATTGCAATCGGTGCGGCGGAAAGCCGTGGGATCGTACCATTGTTGGCGGCTCGCCTTATCGCCCAAACTGCCATTCGCCACCCGGTCGGGGAGCGTAATGTCGCCGCCTGTATTTAAATTGCCGCCGTTCAAGGTGAATGGAAAGCCGGTGTGAATCGTTAGGATGCCGCTGGTTTGCCATCCGCCAATCACCGCCCGCTTCCACCCTTTGAAATGAGCCAGAAATGGCGGTTGATAGACAAAACTGTTGGATGAAGTATGAGTCAGGTCGAACGGATAGCGGCCGCGCTCCTGATTTCTATTCCGGGCGTCTTGGATTTGGTTTCCGCCATTTCTCTCGTAACCTTCGCCTAACGCCTTGCTATACACATAATTGCCCGTGAACGTTAGTCCGGCGCTGAATCGTTTCTCAATCGAGACCTGCAGGCCGTTGTAGTCCGCGTTCGCATTGCTATCCAAATAGCGAATGCTTCCGAGAGTGAAAGGCGTGTTCCCCTGGCCTTGACTGACGTACGCCTGGTATGGACGCCGCCCTTGGATGTTAGTATTCGTCGAAGGCGCCGGAGAGTTGTAGCCTGCGATGCTGGTTTCGACGTGGGTCGACTTATTGCCCACATACGCCACCATCAACACAGTCTGCCAGGGAAGTTCGCGTTGCACGTCGAAGCTCCAGGAAACGACAGTCGGTTGTTTGTTGTCGAACGGCATCAAAATCACATTCGCTGCATTCCCGGTGAGACCGCCGTTTCCAGGGAAAGGATTCGCCGTGGTCAAGATGGGCGATCCATCGCGCAGTTTATAAGTCGAAATATTATAAGTCTGACCGCCATATGGATAGGCAATCGTTTGCGCGGGATCGAAGACGGCGTTATAACCAAACGTGCCGGATTGCGGCGGATTACGGCTGAGGATCTGGAAGTTATCGAGTTGTTGCCCGTTAGCAAACCAGCCGCCGCCGGTCCGGATGACCCACTTGGGCGCGACGCGGTAAGCAATGCCCACGCGCGGCATAAAATAGCGGTTTTCTTGCTGAATGAACTGGTAATTTGGCGTTCCGGGCGCGGGAACCATGGTCGGGAGCATACGCCCGTCCGATGCTTGTGTCAGCAGCTTAAGACTTAAGGTTCGCCATTTCCCGTTCGGCTCGGTGGGCACGCCGAAATAATCCCAGCGCATGCCGTAATTTATGGTAAGTTTCGCACCGGCTTTCCATTCATCCTGAACGTAAGCGCCATAGCGGTTCTGCCGCGGAGCGCTGAATGAGAGGCCTTCCGGCGTTTGCGTCGAAAGAAGATCGCCCAGTAAAAAGCCCGCGAGCGCGTATCCGCCAATGTTATCTCCAGGCGTCAATAGGCCGCGCGGGTTGTTGGACGCGCCTACGTGGAGTTCGGGATGACGCCATTCCGCCCCCATTTTAAAGCCATGCGATCCCCGGATGATTGTCAGGTTATCCGTAATCTGATGCGTGCGATTGATATCGAAAGCTCCGTTGTCTTGTTCGCCCAGAGTCACGGGGCCGAAAGCAACGGTCGGTATTCCAGTCTCGGCGGGTGTTAACTTTCGCGTGTTCACCACTTGCAACGTTCCGAGGCCGAGGGACGTTGGATCGAAATTAGTTCCCGTTCGCGGGTTGCTGACATCATCGTCGACCACATTCCATCCATAGCGGAATTCGTTGAGGAACCGCGGGTTGAAAATGTGCAGGTATTCCGTCGCGACGTTGGTTGGCCACGCGAAAGTGTTCTTGGGAAAATTGGGATTGAGATTGCCGCTCGTCAAGTGCTGGCCATCCCGGAGATACCGGACGAAAACGCGGTTGTTCTCATTGAAGTTATGATCGATCCGCCACATGAATTGGTCCGTCACGCCCACGGTTGGCACAAGACCTTGAACGTTATTGGCGAGAATGTCAGCAGGTTGCGTTTGCGGTAGCGGCAGATATTTATTCACGAAAGCCTGCGCCGGCTGGTTGATGCGATTGGTTGGGATTACGTTATTCGGAAACGGAGTCCCGGTCAGCGGATCGAAGACGATAATCGGCGCCCGCACGGGCTTTCCGTTCTGAATGGGAGGTGTGAGGAGAGCCGAGAAATCGCCGTTTCGGAACACTTGCGGATACCAGAACGCCTGGGCGGGAGTTTCCTGCGTTTGCCTGTACCCCTCATAAGCAAACGACCAGAAAGTTTTATTGCGGCCGTTGTAGATCTTGGGCAGAATCACGGGACCCCCGATGAACGCGCCGAATTGATTGCGGCGCAGAATCGGCTTCGAGGCCTGCTGCGCTCCCGGCGGAAGTTGAAAATTCAAGAAATAATCTTTCGCCACGACTGCATTGTTGCGGAGGAATTCGAACAGCGTCCCATGCACGTCGTTGGTGCCGCTCTTCATCGCGATCTGAACGATAGCTCCACTGTTCTGGCCGTACTCGGCCGAGAAAGAGCTCGTCATCACCTTGATTTCCTGAACCGCATCGACCGAAGGAACAAGATTGGCGACGTTCACCTGCGAGCCGGTCGCAATCACTCCATCGAGCGTTACCTGCTGGTTGAGTTCCCGTTGTCCGTTTGCGGTTACCGCGATTACTTTGCCACCTACGAAACCGCCGGATTCTCCGTTGTATTGCAAGCCCTGCCGGTTGCCATAGCCCACGCCCGGAACAGTGGCCGCCAGCGTCACGATATTCCGTCCGTTAATCGGTAATTCCGTCACTCGCTGGTTGTCGATCACCTGCCCGACAACGGCGTCGTCGGTTTTCATCTCGACGCCTTGCGCGGTCACCTCGATCGAATCGCTAGTTCCGCCGACTGAAAGCGTGAAATCGACACGCGCCTTCTGCTGGTAGGCCACTCCGACTCCGGTCTTCTGCTCCGGCTTGAAACCGGGCGCATCCACCGTCACGGTGTACTGGCCGCGTTCGATCAAAGGAAACGAATAGTCGCCCGTGCTGGTGCTGGTTCCAACGCGGCGCTCACCGGTCTCCACGCGAAGCAACGTTACTTTCGCTCCAGCAACCACCGCTCCGGTCCCGTCCTTCACGTTCCCGAGCACTTCGGTTGAAGTGGTTTGGGCCGAAGCCGCGGCGGTTATGGCAAGAAAGACAAGAAATTGTAAGGCCTTACTCTTCATGGAATCTCACTCCCGTGCTTTACGGAATTTCAATGATATGTCATCCCCCTCCCGCTGGCAGTTAGATGTGCTTGAGCAGAACGATCAGTCCGATCACGGGCAGCGCCATGCTGGCGGCGACAAGCGCCACTGTCAAGATGAGGAACCACCAATCTTGAGCCTTTTGGTGGCGAGGCGCGGCAAGGTGATTTCTCAAAAGAAGATAATTCCGTCGATTCGCCTTGAAAGCGATATCGAAGAGATCGCCAAGGAATGGGACGGTTCCAGCGAGAGCTTCTATTCCGATATTCACCAGCATGCGAGCGATCGCAACGCGCGAGACGCGAAGCTGGATTGCGCGGACTACGATATACAGCGAGATCAGGCCGTCGAAGATGTCGCCGATTCCAGGGACCAGGCCAACGATTCCGGCCAACCCGAATCGAAAGCCTCCCGGCGCGGCGAAGGCGTAATCGAGCCAGCGCGCCAGCGCCTCCACATCGGCAATTCGCGGGTCGATCACCTCCGGAGTCAAACCATCCGGACTGTGTCTTCGCCGGGCGTACGGCGCAATCGCCTTCGGCACGCTGCTTGGCTTCGGTTGCACTGAATTCAGGATACAGCCGGAACCAATGGAACTTCACCCGGAGCAATCGCGTATGTCCGGCTGAATTGCATATCCATGTAAAGGAGTTCAAGATGGAAAAGTTTCAGCTTCTTTCCCGATTATTGGTGCTCATGCCTTTGCTGGCATTAGCTGTTAGCGGAGCAGATGCCCCGCCTCTTGAAAGCATTAAATCGCAAGATGAGCTGAACCAGGCCATCGCGTCGCTGGACGCGGCAGTTTTCGATGCTTATAACCGGTGCGATTTGAAGAAATTCAGCACCTTCTTCGTCGACGATGTAGAGTTCTATCACGATCAGGGTGGCGTGACACTGGGCAACGCCGCTTTGACCGAAAGCGTCAAGAAGAATATCTGCGGCGGCGATGTGCGGCGAGAACTGGTCCCAGGCACGCTTGAAGCGCACCACATGAAGAATTATGGCGCGGTAGAAATCGGGGTTCACCGATTCCTTCATCCAAAATCGAATACCCCGGCCGGCGAGGGGAAGTTCATTCACTTATGGCAGTACAAAGACGGCGCCTGGAAAATGACCCGCGTCATCAGCTTCGATCACCACGCCGCGGAGAAGTAACGCGGAACAAGATGATAGCATCGGGTCGGGGGTGAAATTATGTCGCGAATCAACTTCTTACTCGTCTGCGCCGGGATGCTCGGTTGCACTGCCATTTCCCAAGCTCAAACTACGCTAACCTGCAACTCCGACGATGGTAAACGCCACTACTGCAATGCGGATACGCGCGGCGGCGTGCAATTAAGCCAGCAAGTTAGCGGAAGCGCGTGCGTGCAGGGCTCGACATGGGATTTCGATAATAACGGCATTTGGGTCGATCGCGGTTGCCGCGCGCGATTTACCGTGGGTGGGAACTACGGAAACAACAATCAAAATAACAACGGCGGATTCTTCGGAAACCAAAATTCATTCGGCACGCAGACCATTCGTTGCTCATCGGACGATGGCCACCGCCACACCTGCCGCGTGAACACGGCCGGTGGCGTCACAATGGCTCGACAGGTGAGCGGCTCGGTCTGCGAACAGGGCCGGAGTTGGGGTTACGACGCGCGATCCGTTTGGGTGGACCACGGATGCCGCGCGGATTTTGCCGTCGGGGGAAATAACGGCTACAACAACAACAACCGGTACAACAATCCCGCTGGGAACGCGCGCATCGTGCGCTGCTCTTCGGACGATGGAAACCGGCACTACTGCAATGCCGATACGACACGCGGCGTTATTCTTTCCCGTCAAATCAGCGGAGACGCATGTCAGCAGGGTTCCACCTGGGGATTCGATAATCGCGGAATTTGGGTGGACCGCGGCTGCCGCGCCGACTTTCAAACCGGCGCGCAATAAAGCTAAATTTCGATTGGGATGCCGAAACAGTAGAGCGTGTTGTCTGACGTTCCGAAACAGACGTGACCGTTGGCGAGGCCCAATCCGCTCGAGTCCACGAACGACGTAATCTGGGCGCCGCTGTTATAAAGTTGCTTGCCATTCAAGCCGTCCAGGGCGTACAGGGTGG
>JALYXS010000576.1 GCA_030946965.1 Acidobacteriota bacterium | reverse complement strand
TATCCCACAATCTACGATCCCGCTACGCAGCGAGCCACCGGGGTCCAGGTAATTCTCTTCCTTCAGGTCTATCTCAGGGATAAGTCCGGAGCGGTCCTATTCAGCCGGCCAAACATGAACGTTCGCGAGCGTTACGAAATCAGTGTCGATCCCAAAGTCTATTTCGACGAAAGCGAAACAGCCCTGGACCGGCTTAGCCGCGACGCCGCGAGGACTATCGTGAGCGCCATTCTCGAAAATTTCTAGATGTCTCCAGCTCAATTTATTGCCAGGGTCAAGCGCGCCGAGATTGCTCCCGCTTACCTGTTTCTGGGCTCGGAGGCTTATGAGAGACGCCGCTGCCGCGAGGCGCTGCTCAACGCGCTGCTTCCCGTAGATGAGCGCGAGCAGGGTCTTGCGCAACACGATCTTGCGGAAGTGACTTTGGCGGAAGTGGTGGATGATGCGCGCGCGCTTTCGCTGTTCGCGATGCGCCGCGTAATCGTGATCCACAACGCCGAAGCGGCGCTCCCGCGCGGCGCGAAAATCGACGATGAAGGCGATGAAGACGCGCCGGGCGGGGCTGCTTCCGGGAGTGCGCCAGGCGACGAGTTGGCCGCGTATCTGCGAGATCCTTCCCCCGGAGTCGTGCTGCTTTTCGAAGCCACGCGTTTTGATTTCGAAGGCGAGGATAAGAAAAAGCTGGAGCGGGTCCGCAAGTTTTATTCCGCAATATCCGAAATGGTGGAGCTCAAACGCTTTTCGATAGACGAAGCGCGCGGAGAAGTGCAAGCTATTGCGCGCCGGAGCAAAGTCGCGCTCGATGCCGCCGCGGCGGAACTTCTGGTAGAAGCATTGGGCGGCGACGTCGCGCGCATCTCGACGGAAATGGCAAAACTGGCTCTTTTTGGCGCGGATGGCAAAACGATCACGGTGGACGACATCGGCCTAATGATTCCCGATGCTCGCGCCACTACCATCTTCATCCTGGTGAATGCTCTAGGCCGCCGGGACCGCGTGCGATCGTTGCAAGTTCTCGATACGCTCTGCCGCGACGGAGAGTACCTGCCGCTTGCACTCTCGTTTCTTTCGACGCAGTTCCGCATGGCGTTGGTGGCGAAAGAGGCGGGACTTAAAACCGCATCGCAGATCCAGGGTCACTTTACGAAAATAGGCTTGCCTATGTGGGGATCGAGAGCCGAACAGGTATACCAGTCAGCCTTGAAATTTTCGACGGATCAACTGGAACGCGGATTAAAGTTGACGTTCAACGCGGACCGCGACCTGCGAAGCGCGCGCCCGGACGACCGGATCGTTATGGAAGATTTTGTAGTTAGGCTGACAGCGCTTTAACGCGAGCGTGCAATTTGGACTTGTAGCGCGAAGCGGTGTTCTTCTTGATAATCCCAATCTTCGCGGATTTATCGATGGTGGAAAACGTCTTCGGAAGCAGCCCCGCGGCGGCGGACGTATCTTTCGAGGTAAGCGCGCGGCGGATCGCGCGGATCGAATGGCGCAACCGCGTTTTGCCGCGGCGGTTAATTTCGGTGCGCTTCTCTTCTTGACGGACTCGCTTCAGCGAGGAAACATGGTTGGCCATTTGGTGAAAATATGAGGATAGCACGAAGCGCGGGCCGTGTCCGGCAGCCCGCCTTTGCCGTTTGGGAAAACGTAGAGTGATCGCGCCAGTTGTAAAACTTACCGATCCTCGTCATGCTCTATCCGCCAACATGCTGCGTGCCGGCTTTGACGGCGTCGAGATTCATAGCGCCAACGGTTATCTGCTCGACCAGTTCCTGGAGGACAAGACTAACCATCGGGCCGATCGCTACGGTGGCTCGATTGAGAATCGCACCCGTTTATTACTCGAAGCGGTGGACCCGGTAATTCAGGTTTGGGGCGAGCGCCGGGTGGGCGTCCGCCTATCCCCTTTTGGAACCTTCTCGAATATGGGCGACTCGAATCCGATCGCTCTGTTCACGTATGTGCTGCAGCAACTCTCCGAACGCGGTATCGGCTATGTTCATATCGTCGAGCCGCGTGCCGGCAATGCGGGCGGCCATGCTCCCCTCGACAGCGAAGCGCCCCGCACCGCGGAAATGTTCCGCAAAGCGTTCCGAGGCGTGTTAATTACGGCCGGTGGCCACACCGCGGAGAAAGGCTACACCGATTACCCTGCTCTGCAGGAATCGGCCTGAATCTGACCCTCGTCCATGCACGTCGTGCCCCCATTGTCTACCTGAACTCCGCCCAGAAGCTACGTTCAACGCAATTAGATGGGTGTCCAGCAGACGAGGAAAAGGGCGGCCGCTCATGCTACCATCCCCCCATGCTTCAGTTTAGACGGGTCAGCCTAACGCTACTGCTTTGTCTTTTTGCTGTTTTGCCGCAAGGCACGACTTCACGCCTTACCGGCGTAGTGAACGATCCTTCGGGGTCGGCAGTCGCGGGCGCAACGGTGAAGTTGAAGAACCAAGCCACCGAGCAGATTTTCACCACCATCACTTCCGGGGCGGGCACGTACGCGTTTGAGGCCGTCCAGCCTGGAGTTTATACAGTGAACGTGGAAAGTGCCGGTTTCAACGCATTCGCCGCGACCGGCAACCAGGTCGCCATCGGCCAACCGACGACCGTAAACGTCACGCTGCAGGTTGGCCAAGTCAGCAACAAGATTGAAGTAAGCGGAGCGGCCGAGGTTGTTCAGACCAGCACATCCGGAAACTTTGGAAACCTGCTCGTTGAACAACAGATTCGCGATCTGCCGATCGTTGGAACGCGTGGCCGCAATCCTCTCCAATTGGTGGACCTCCAACCGGGCGTGGTCGACACCCAATCCATCACCGGTGGCGGCGTGCATGTCTTCGGATCGCGCGACCGCGCCTGGAACTTCACCCTGGATGGCATCGACAACAACGAAAGCAGCACTGGCGGATCGAACTTCGCGCCCATTCGCACAAATCCCGATTCGCTTGCCGAATTTCGTGTCATCACCAGTAACCCCACGGCGGAGTATGGCCGCAGCAGCGGCGCGCAAGTGGCCCTGATCACCCGTTCCGGAAGCAACGATTTTCATGGCACGGGCTTTGAGTTCTACCGTACGCCTCGCCTGAATGCCAACGAGTGGCAGAATAACTTCAACGGGCTCGCAAAACCGCAATTCGTCCAACACGTTTTTGGCGGCGACCTCGGAGGTCCCATCGTCAAGAACAGAACATTCTTCTTCGTGAATGTTCAGGCCCTAACCGCACTGAACACCAATGTCACCACCCGGACCGTATATACGGCGCAGGCTAGACAGGGCATACTTCGCTATGTGAACGGGGGCCGCAATGGCGCCGCCGGCTCCAGCGCTCCGTCCGTGGATGCCAACGGGAATGTGCTTCCCGGTTTGAACGTCCAGAGCTACAACGTTGCGGCCAACGATCCGGCAAGGCTCGGACTCGACAACACAATTCTCTCGACTGTTAACGCCGCCCCGCTGCCCACCCGCTTTGATCTAGGGGATGGCCTGAATACCGCCGGCTATGTATTTTCCGCCGGCCAGCAGGAGCGCCAGCACGATATCGTTTTTAAGATCGATCAGATCATAAACGAGCACAATACGTTCTACGCCCGGGGCGCGTTTGGTGAGCAGGATACCAACTGCGACGCAG
>JALYXS010000559.1 GCA_030946965.1 Acidobacteriota bacterium | reverse complement strand
GATGTTGGCCAGTTCGGAGGCATTACTCACAACAATCAGTTACTGGCTGGGATCGGCTACACGCACCTTTTTTCGGCGACTTGGATAAACGAAGCGCGAATCGGGTTCACGCGGACTAACGAAAACGATCTGGGCGCGCACCACGGACGGGATTTTGCTTCCGAAATCGGCATAACTGGCGTGACTCAAGACCCGCATCTGGTTGGTTTTCCGCGCTTCACGGTAAGTGGGCTCGTGGCCATCGGCGATCAAGTTACTCAACCGTCCGAATTTGCCGTAAACAATTTCGAGTGGGCCGACACGGCCACTCTGGTGCGCGGTAAGCACTTGATCAAGTTCGGCGCGGACGTTCTCCGAACGCAGTTCTTCCAATCGTTCAACGACAACAACCGCGGCACGTTCAATTTCCTGGGCCGGCTGACTAACTCGCCTCTTGCCGATTTACTGCTGGGGCTGCCGGAAACCTCCACGCGCCAAATTGGAACTACCCCAGCTTATTTATTTTCGACTAACTACGGCTTATTCGTGCAAGACGATTATAAGATCGCGTCGCGGCTAACCATTAATCTTGGGTTGCGCTATGAATTGATCAAGCCTCCAGTCGAGAAGTACGGACGCATCGCCAGTTTTGTGCCGGCGATCGATGAAGTTATCATTGCGGACAGCCGAACTGTACCCGACTTAGCCGAACGGCTCGCGGCCGTCTCTCTCACGGGCAAAGTGGACGTGGCGCGTAATCGCGGCCTGCCACAATCTCTCGTTTACACCAACTACCGCAACTTCGGGCCGCGAGTTGGATTCGCGTGGCGTCCGTTTGGCGGCTCTCGCACGGTGATCCGCGCGGGATATGGAATTTTTTACGGCAGCACGCTTCAAAATCCGATTCGCAACGATCTGGCGAATGTCTATCCATTCACCGAATCGCAAACGTTCACGCGCCCCACGAACAATCCGGGCTTCCTGAATTTGTCGAATCCGTATCCCGATTCGCGCGCCGGTTTCACGAATATTCTGAACGCAAACGGCTATGAAAAGAACGCGCCGGCACCATACATGCAAGGCTACAACTTCACCGTGGATCGCGAGATTGGCGGTTCGACCGTGATTGAAGCCGCATATGTGGGATCGCGCGGCGTGCATCTGGGACGCCGGTATGACATCAATCAACCGTTTCGTTCCGCCAATGTAAAGGTATTTCCGCGGCCGTATAGCGGGTTCAATACAATCAACTACTATTCGTTCGGCTCCAGTTCGAATTACAACTCCGCCCAGTTTTCCTTGCGCCGCCGTTTCCGCCGCGGCCTGTTCTACGATTTCAATTACGGCTATAGCAAATCGATCGACGACGCGTCTCAGGTAAGCGGCAACGCCACTGGCGGATACCCGGGCGCGCAGGACTCGCGCAATCTGAAGCTGGAGCGCGGCCGGTCGGATTTCGATGTCCGGCACGCGTTCACGATGAACTGGTCCTGGGAGACGCCGTGGCAGCGCAACATGCTAGTGCGCGGGTGGCAACTGGCGGGTACGGGCCGGGCGTACAGCGGGGCGCCGTTTACGCCGCGCGTGGCCAATGTCAACTTGACACTGGGAGAAGCGAATCGCCCGGACCGGATTGCCAATGGCGCGGTCGCGCATCCTACCGTCGATCGCTGGTTCGATACGTCTGCATTTCCATTGGTGCCGACTGGCGCGTTTCGTTTCGGGAACTCGGGCCGGAACATTTTGAATGGACCGGGTTTGATTGCCTTTAATGTGTCGCTATTCCGTAATTTCGCGGTTACGGAAAGCAGTAGTGTGCAATTCCGCGCGGAAGCGTTTAACGTTTTGAATCATCCGAACTTTCATTTGCCCAACGACAATGTGGACACGCTGGCCGGGGGCACGATCCGCATCGCTGACCCGGGCCGGCAGATTCAGTTCGGAGCGCGATACCGGTTTTAATGTAAATTGTTTCTCACGACCAGCCGTCGCGTTGAAATACCGGCAAGCGTCGGAAGGACGGTTCCGGCAGTCGCAAGGGCGATCCAACGTTCGTCGCCCTGAACCCATAGTGGGAGAATTACAAACCAGCTCAGGTTAACGGCAAGAGCCCTCATCCAAAGATTTTCC
>JALYXS010000550.1 GCA_030946965.1 Acidobacteriota bacterium | reverse complement strand
TGAAGGTGAAACTCTGCGTGGCTCCCGCGCCCGAATTGGGCGTTACCGAATCGGCCATGGGCGCCGTTTTGGCCGCTCCCGACGATCGCCATGTGCCCAGCGTCTGCCATCCGCTGGAGAGATTGCCATGGTCGGAGGCATAGCCCAATAATATCTGGTTCCCGCTAAACGAGGCCTTAAACGTCACCGCCATGGTCAAAGCCAAGGTGTTACCCGATCCACTGGCCGACGATCCGGGGCCGTCGATCAAGCACTGGCTGTTCTGCAGCGTCCCCGACGCTCCTGGCGTGACCGGACCGATTGCTCCGGTACCAGCGTCGTTGAAAAGGTAAAGCGCTCCAGCCAGGTAATATGCAACGCAGCCGCCGCTTCCGTTCAAGCCGCCGTTGATCAGCGCATACGCGACATTTAGATAGGAGTAGCCGTTCACGCTCGAATATTTGAACGTGAAGTTCTGGCTTGTACCCAAACCTGCGTTGGGCGTAACCGAATCCGCCGTGGGCGGCGAGTTCACTATCGCCACCGCTCTCCAAGCGCCGAGGGTTTGCCATCCGCTGCTCAGGCGGCCGTTATCCGATGCTCTTCCAAATAATTTTTGATTGCCGGCAAACGAAGCCTTGAAGGTTGCGGCCACCACCAGCGTCAGGGTGTTGCCCGATCCGCTCGCCGACGATCCGGGGCCGTCAATCGAGCACTGGCTATTCTGCAGCGTCCCAGCCGTTCCAGGAGTCAGCGGCGGCCCCGTGGCTCCCGTGCCGGCGTCGTTTTCGAGATACAGCGCATTGCTCGCGGCGGCATAGTAGACGTAGCAGGCTCCGTTCAAACTCGCGCTGCTGCCGTTAATCAGGGCGTCAACCGTGTTCAGGGAGGCATAGCCGTTCGCGCTCGAATACTTGAAGGTGAAACTTTGAGTGGCTCCGGCGCCCGAATTGGGCGTCACCGAATCCGCCGTGGGCGGCTGCGTGGTCCCGTTGGAGAAACTTGCGATGAACGCATCCTCCCTACCGCCCCGCGCGGCCTGCAGCACGCCCGCAGTGACCGGAAAATCGGTTGAGGAGGTATAGCCAACAACGAAAATCTGCCCGCTTGAGGCCAGGGTTAATCCAAAGGCGGTTTCATGATCGCCACCGCCGAAATATGTGCTGTAATTCAAGACCGCGCCGGTTGGATTCAGGATGGAAAGAAAGGAAGTGAAATCGCCGCCTTTGGATACAGATTGAGCCGCATCGGTGCTTTTTGGAAAATCCGTGGATGTGGTGTTGCCCGCCACGTATACGGCTCCACCCGAGTCGACCGCAATTGCCAGCGCATAATCGTCGCCGCTTCCTCCCAGAAAGGTGGAAAACGGCAGAGTACTGCCGGTCGGATCCAATTTGGCTACAAAAGCATCTTCGCCCGCGCCCTTTGCCGGTTGGAACACGCCACTTCCGTGGGGGAAATTAATCGAAGCCGTATAGCCGGCCACAAAGGCGTTATTCGAGCCGTCGATCGCAATGGCATTCGTGGAATCGTCGTTCGCGCCCCCGAGATAGGTGGAATAAACCAGCGCTGAACCTTGTGCATTAACCACCGTGACGAATGCATCGTAGCCGCCCGCCAGCGCAGTCTGCAAAGCTCCCGCGGTTGCCGGAAAATTAAAGGATGACGTGTACCCCGTCACGAAGGCCGTGCCAGAGGGATTCACGGCCAGACCTAACGCGACATCTTCCGCCGATCCGCCGAGGAACGTAGAGTAGAGCAGTTGCGATCCGGTCGAATTCAACTTGCTTACAAATGCGTCCTTTGTCCCGCCCTTGTAAGCATTCTGGTAAGAGGCCGAGGTAACCGGGAATTTCGCGGAGGCCGTCCCTCCCGCGACATACGCGTTCCCCGAAGCATCGAGTGCAATCCCATATGCCGCGTCCGCGGCCGCTCCGCCCAGATATGTCGCGTATACCAGGCCCGTACCCGCCGGATTGAGTTTCAGAACGAACGCATCGTCCGCACCGCCGTATTTAGTTTGAACGGACCCTGTAGTTACGGGAAAATCACTTGAGTTCGTGTATCCGGTGACATAGGCATTTCCGAACGGGTCCACCGCAATTCCATACCCCTCCTCGTCTCCGCCGCCGCCGATATAAGTCGAATAGATAAAGCCGGTGCCGCTGGGGTTCAATTTGCCGACGAAGATGTCGCTGGATCCGCCCCGCTTGGCTGTCTGCGCCGAACCGGTGGATACCGGAAAATCGAGGGAAGCGCTGAAGCCGGTTACATACACGTTTCCCGCGCTGTCGGCGGCAACGGCAAACGCCACCTCATCGCCCGCGCCGCCCAGGTATGTTGAATAGCTAAGAACGGGATCGATTATCAACGCGCGGCCGCGATCGTAGCCCGCAATTTCAAAGCCTACCCCGGTCTGACCCTTCAGGACGTATCGCCCCGCGACGTCCTTCTTCTGGCCATTGAATTCCTGGTAGATTTTGGGTTTTCGCAGACGGGCTTCTTGCGTTTTCGTCTGGAGGGCAAGATCTCCCTCGGGCGTGATTTTGAGATTCTTGGCCCCTGCGAAGGCAAGCTGAATCCTGCCCGGATCGGCACCAGGTGCCACGATCAGATCGTATTCGAGCTGCCGTCCGTTGCCGTAGTAGATCGCGTCGATGCCTGGATACACGCCGCGGCAGAGGACCTTTCCATATTGGGCTATGTTGGTGCGCCACCGTGAGGGGTCAATACCGATTAGATAATTGGTGCGGCTTTCGGCGAGGTCCAGGCCTTCTATGTGGGGGGAGGTTGTCCGCCTTGCGAAACTCATGTGGATCGAAGAGGGTTGCGCGGCGGACGAGCTGGGGAAATCCATAGTGGCATTGCAGCCGGAAATTGTCGCCTTGTAACCGGCGCCGGTGGAAACAAAAGCATCGATGTGGCCGGAAGAATCAGCAACGGCCAGAAACTTCATTCCGATGTTGCGGTAGGTCTCTAGGGGATAGCTACGCGGCTGGGCAATGCCGGAAGCGCAATCGAATAAAATCAAGAGCGACCAAAGTCGAAGTGGTTTTAAAATGATTTTGCTCGTCACAATTACAGGCGATTTTCTAGCCGTTAGGTCCTGAATCACATTTATTCATGGGTTACCATCGGCTTATTTACCAGAATTGCTCGTGCCACCAAGAATAAGACACGGCCAGAAATACGAGAATATCATCAATTCCGTTTGGCAACTTTAAAAAAATAGTGTTAAGTTATGGAACATACTCTCAAATAATATCCTTTATAAGGACTTTACGTGCCGCGAGTTTCGCTTTCAGCGAATTATTTCACCTCAATGCAATCGACCAACACGGCTTCCCGATGAATCCTTCACAATGCTGGTTACCTGGGCTAGAGAGTTCGGCAGCGGGATTGCGCATCGAGCACGCAATTGGTAATCTTCGAGCGATGTCCCAATCCTCAACTGATTTTGAAGCTGCAATCGCAACACGCTCCGAGGATTTCGTTGCGAAGTTTTGGGCGGACGGGGCGGACGCCATTCAGGGCAGAACGAGTCGTCAACCGCGTGAATCTGACTACGCAGCAAAGGCCGAAAAGCTCGGCAATGAAATGAGCTTGGCCGACCGCATCGCCTTTGGCCAGCCATCGCACTCGGCCCTTTCGGATCATGTGTACTGTCTCGATACCTTGCAACGTCCGCGACGTACTCTGAAAGGAGCCATACCCCTTCGCCAGCTAAACTCGTTTCTTTACTGTTCGGTGATCCTGTTCAATCACGTTGTTAAGAAACTTGCACTGGCGTAATGCGACGCGGCGGGGATAGTTCCGTCGCTTTCAGCGCTTCCATTGCGGCCGGATATGCTGGGTTCTTGTCCACGTTCATCACGCGCGGCATCGGATTTCCCGAGGCCGCAATCGCCTTGCGCAGGAAGCGTTTGGCTGTAAGCAGAAAGTCGATCATTTGCCCTGTGAGTCGAGCGCTCGATACAAGTCTTTGTCCTCACCCTTTACGTTTATATAGGTCTCATCGATCCGGTAGCTCTTGTTCTGATTGGCGACAATTAGAATTGCCGCGCAAGATGCCCGCCCGAATTTTGCAACGGAACCCCCCTTCGGGACCCGGCAAATCGGGCAGTTTCGATACCGGCAGTCAGAAAAACGAGACCGAGCACCAAGCGTGCCAGCGCAAGTAGGAAATCGATGTCGGTTAGTTTCAGTGTTTCAGTAAAACATGATTGACGGATTTAAGAGTTGAGGCGGCTCGCATCAAGTTAGGCGTGTGGGCTATCCTGCAACGATGGAACTAAGGCGGATTCTGGACAGTCTTCGAGAAGAGTTGCGTCTTGTCAACGTGGCAATTGCAGCGCTCGAACAATTGGGTTCCGATTGGCCCCGCCGTGGCCGTCCACCGGGGAGCAAGAATTCCAAAGATTTGAATTCTGTGAATCCTTCCGGCACGGGCAGTGGAGTAAAACCGATAGCACGCCGTCCAGGGAGCGACGAGAAATCTGCGACACCTCCACTACAAGTTGAAGAGCTCCGTAATAAGGTTCTGGTTCAAAGTTCGTAAGCGGGCTGTGCGCCTTCGAATTGTTCGAAATTTTGGATCAGGCGGCCAGTACAGCATTCCAAAGTTCCGGCATTGTGGCTGAGCGGCCACCCAACTTGCCGGTCT
>JALYXS010000546.1 GCA_030946965.1 Acidobacteriota bacterium | reverse complement strand
GGCAAGCGAAGGGCTGCTGGTCAGTGGCAGCCTGGCGATTCAAGGCCTGAACGACCACGTTCTGAGCCTTCCGGTTCGCCCTTCTCACGGGAATTATTACCAGGCGGGATTCGCCCAAAGCCTGTTCACGCACCTCCGGGTCGATGCCAGTTGGTATTTGCGGGATGTCGACGATTTTGCGGACGACGACCTGCTACTCAACACCGGCGTCAGCTTTCCAATCTCTTTTGCTCACGCGCGCATTCGCGGTTTTGAAGCGCGCGTCGACGTTCCGCGCTGGGGACGGTTCTCGGGCTCGGCGGCCTATTCCAATATGATCGGCGTGGGACGCCTTCCGATCACGGGCGGTCTGTTTTTCGCCGATAACGCGACCGCCCAACTGACCTCGACCGACCGTTTCGCGATCACGCAGGACCAGCGCAATACCGTACATGGCCGAGTTCGGGCGCAGGTCGCGCCGAAAGTCTGGACAGCCGTTTCCGCCTCTTACAACAGCGGCTTGCCCGTCGCGATCGATAACCCCGATCTCGATTTCCTGCGCGATCAATATGGAACGCGGATTCTCGATCGGGTCAATTTCGATCGGGGACGCGTGCGGCCCTCGTTTTCTCTGGACGCGTCGCTAGGAGCGGATTTGTGGAAGCGCGACCGTTTTTCCGTGCGCCTGCAAGCCGATGCGTTCAACCTCACGAATCGCTTGAATCTGATCAACTTCGCGGGACTGTTCTCCGGCACCGCGATTGGGCGCCCCCGCAGCTATGGCGCGGGCATGCGGTTCGAATTTTAATAGCGTCATGAGATTCCTGGCGGGTTTTGCGCTTTACGTTGCGCTTTGCTTTGGAGCGGATTCTGTCGCGTTTGTCGATGTGAACGTCGTTCCCATGGATCGAAACACCGTGCTGGAGCACCAGACCGTGGTCGTACACGGCGATCGCATCGCCGAGACCGGTCCGGCGAAGAGCGTGCGCGTGTCCCCTGGCTCCCTCGTAGTAGATGGGCGGCACCAGTACCTGATCCCAGGGCTAACCGATTTCCACGTGCATATGCCCGAAACCGATGGGGACCGGAAGGATGTACTCAAGCTATTCGTCGCGAACGGCATCACGACCGTGGTGAACATGCGCGGCACGCCGGATATCCTGAAGCTTCGCGATCAAGTACGCCGAGGGAAAGTAATCGGGCCGGCCATCTATACCACTGGTCCATATATAAACGAGCCGGAGTTCACCAGCCCGGAGCAAGTGCGGGACGAGGTGATCGCCCAAAAACGCGCGGGCTACGATTTCATTAAGATACACGGCGATCTCTCAAACGCCGCATATGCCGCATTGATAGACACGGCGCGGGAGCAACATATACGCGTGGTCGGGCATGTGCCGGCAAAGCTGGGAATTCATGCCGTGATCGGGAAGCAGGCGATGATCGTCCATGCGGAAGAGTTTCTGTACTCCGCTTCCGCCAGCCCCGAGGAGATCGCGAAGGAAATGGCTCACGCCGGAACCGAGGGCCCAACATGGGTCAGCCCGACACTGGCCGTCTTCCGCGAGATTATTTTTCAGGTCTCCGATATCGATTCGGTGCTGCAAAGGCCGGAGATGAAGTATTTGCCGCCGTACATTTCCGCGAGCTGGCAGCCGGACAAGAACGTTTACGCGCTGCGGTGGAAAATCGAAAAAGTCCCTCATTTCCGGGCGCAATACGCCACCATGCAAGCGATCACGAAAGCGTTGCGCGATGCCGGGGTTCCGCTCTTGGCGGGTACGGATTGCCTGACCACCGGGATCGTCCCCGGCTTCTCGATGCAGGACGAATTGAACAACCTTGTGGGTGCGGGGTTGACTCCTTACGAGGCGCTTCGCGCGGCGACGGCGAATGCCGCCGAATTCCTGGGCATCGCGGGCGTTTATGGCACGGTGAGCAAGGGGAAGCGTGGCGATCTGGTTCTGCTCGAGTCGAATCCGCTGGCTGACATCACCAGCGTGTCGAATCGCGTCGGCGTGATGCTGCATGGGCAATGGCGGACGGAGGACGAACTGCGGAAGGAAATCGACGAAATGGCCGCGAGATACGGAAAGCATTAACATGCAGAGCCAATTTCCCGGGCGCTACGAAATCGTCGAGAAACTTGGCGAAGGCGGCATGGGCGTCGTCCATTTGGCTCGCGACAAGCGGCTGAACCGGCTGGTCGCCGTCAAGGTTCTTCCGCCCGAAGACAGCGGGGATGCGGTCCGGCAACAGCGTTTCCTCCGCGAGGCTCAGGCCGCTTCGGCTCTCAATCATCCCAACATTATTACCGTTTACGATGTCAGCCCCGAATCGGAGCAGCCCGCGTATCTTGTGATGGAGTACGTAAAGGGGCGCACGCTCGGCCGGGCGATCAATCGAAAAGGCCTGAGCTTGCCCGAGGTGCTGCGTTACGCCGTGGAGATCGCCGACGCCCTCGGCGCGGCCCACGAAGCTGGAATTATTCATCGGGATCTCAAGCCGGCGAACGTGATGATTGCTGAAAGCGGTCAAGTCAAGGTTCTCGATTTCGGATTGGCGAAGCGTCGGGAGCCGGATGCGCACGAGGTTCTGGGTCGCACGCGTACCATGGGTCCGGACGCGCCGCCCATTACCGAATCCGGCACGGTGCTGGGCACGACGGCTTACATGAGCCCGGAGCAGGCGGAAGGCAAACCGGTGGACGCGCGCACCGACATATTCAGCTTTGGTTGCGTGCTGTATGAAATGTGCAGTGGGCAGCTTGCATTCCGGGGCGATTCAGCTATGAGCACCCTCGCCGCAGTGATAGCCAAGGAGCCGGTGCCGCTGCACGAACTCGCCCCAGGAGTTCCGGTGGACCTCGAGCGCGTGATTGCGCGATGCCTGCGAAAAGATCCCGCGCGCCGGTTTCAAAGCATGCTCGATCTGAAGCTGACGCTCGAGGACATAAAGAGCGATGTCCCGCGTGTCCCGCGCCATCCGGTCGCTCCGGTCAAACGCATCGGCCTCTTCGCTCTGCTCGCCGGTCTCCTGATCGCGCTCGCGGCAGGTGGCGCATGGGTCTGGTGGAGCGTGTTCCGGGAACGTCCGGCGCAGCCGCTCGCGCTGGAGCGCCTGACATTCGACAGCGGCCTCACCACCGACCCGGCCATCTCGCCCGACGGTAAACTGATCGCCTACGCGTCGGATCGCGCCGGGCAAGGCAGCCTCGATATCTGGGTGCAGTATCTCGGCGGCGAACCGGTACGGGTCACGCGCAATCCGGCGGATGAGTTCCAACCTTCTTTTTCCCCAGACGGAACGCAGATCGTGTACCGGTCCAATCAGGATCCGCCCGGCATTTATTTGGTGTCTTCGCTCGGAGGCGGAGAGCCGCGGTTCCTCGCGAGCGGCGGCGATTGGCCGCGCTTCTCCCCGGAGGGCGCGGAAATCCTGTTTTCGAACCCTCATCCGGCTTCCGCCAGCGCGTATATTGCACCGGTGGCCTCCGCCGGATCTCAGCGAAGGCAAGTGGCTCCGGATTTCGGTTCGGTGCTGTCGCCCGTGTGGTCGGCGGACGGGCGGAATATCCTGTTCCTGGGCGCGTCTTCGCGCATCGATCCAAGAAGCAGCAGGGCTGCGGGGGGTCTGTGGGTGATCCCGCGCAGCGGCGGGCACGCGATCCAGGTGGAGATCGACCCAGCGATTACCCGCCCCAAAAACGCAAATGACGTGAGCCTCCAGGCATGGCTTCCCGGAGATATCGTAATCGGTCAAATGCAGGTTCAGGGCCGCACGGACATTTTCAGGGCGCAGTTAACCCGCGACCCTTGGAAGCTGATCCGGCCGGAACAACTCACCTCGGGCACCGGTTCCGCGGCGCACCCGTCCATCGCGCGCGACGGAACGATGGTGTTGTCGAGCGAGGACAGCGATCTGGACCTGTGGAGCCTGCCGTTCGATGCGGATCGCGGACACCCGGCGGGCGAACCGCGCCGGTTGACGCAGGATGCCGCGTGGGAAGCCTACCCCTCGATCTCAGTGGACGGGGCGAAATTGACCTACTCTTCGGAGCAGGCGAATAAATCCCAGATCTGGACCATGGATCTGCCGGCCGGAACCGCGCGACGGCTGACTTCCTCGCCGGATTACAATACCCGCCCGGTCATCAGCGCCGACGGAGCGCTGATCGCGTACACCGTGCGAAGAGATGAAGGCGAACGGCCGAGTTTTGTCATCGCCGCGTCCGGGGGCGCGCCGCGCAAGCTCGCCGGGGACGCCGTGTTGGTTTGGGACTGGTCCCCGGACGATCGGTCTCTTCTGGTCTTCGGGCCCAAGCGGCTGCCGGTGAGCGCTCGACTGATTACACTCGATCCACCCTCGGACATTCCCTTCGCCGAGCTGCCTCACAACGTTTTCCAAAGTCATATCTCGCACGACGGACACTGGGCCGCCATTCAGGAAAGCGGAGTGGGGGTCTTGCTAGCGCCGATGATCGGCGGCAGACCGCCCGCGCCGAA
>JALYXS010000494.1 GCA_030946965.1 Acidobacteriota bacterium | reverse complement strand
AGCATCGCCATGGTCAGAAAGCCTCCCATGGAATGCCCGCTCAGAAAGATCTGTTTCGGAGTGCCGTACTTTGTGGAAAAATGGCGGCGCAACGCTTCGGTATCTTCAACGGCTTCCTGGATGGCCCATCCTCCGGCGGCGTAGCCGGATTGCGCGACCGCATACCCGGCATCGAGGTAAGCCCGCATGATCGCGGACGGCTCGCGGGTGTCGAATTTCCCCGGCTGGGCGTTGTAGCCATGGCAGTACATGATCAGGCCGCCGCTCCATTTCTCCGGGATATCGATGCGAAACGCCGCGCCGTTCAAGGTGCCGGTTTCAATTTTGGGTTCGGCAAAGCAGCAGGGAATTAACAGGACAAACGGGAACAAAAGGCGAAACATGTTCCTTGATTTTACCGCAGGAGGTGAACTCCTATTGCGCGGTGTTCGAACCTACAGTCACGATTACCGGGTCGCTCGCTTGCGCCAGCGCGAGTGAGCGAACCTGCACGACATTCGATCCCGGCACCACGTTCGCCGGCACTTGTGCCTGAATCTGGCCGTCGGACGTCTGATAGAGCGGCAGCGCAACATCGTTGAATGTTACGCAGGAGCCGCCGAGCACCGTGGGCGGAGGAAGCGTATCGGCCGAAGCGGGCGCGGCCAAGCCCGTTCCCGTCACCGTAATGAACGAGCCCGGCTGAATGTTCTGGCTGCCATCCGTGGCGTTCACAATGGCGTTTGCGGCCGTCGATATCTGTGGACGGAGAGCGCCGCTCGGCGTTAGCGGGATAACGGTCAAGCCCGAGATCGTTAAAACGTACGCCGTGTTCTGCGAATCGACCACCATGGATCGAGGCGGAACGTTCAACCGGGTGGTTCCGAAGATGGTGTAACGCGGCTGTTCGGCGGCTACGGCCAATAACGAGATCTCGCCGCTTTGGATATTCACTTGTTCCAGATTGGGGCGAGGATCGTCGGCGGGCGTCGATGCGATGTTGGCTTTCACGGGTAGAGTCAGCCGCAAATAATGGTTGGCGTCCAATGGAAAAACGGCAGCCACGTGGCGCTGCGCGGGCGAGCCAAACTGGGAAACTCCGGGACGCTCCGATCCGGCAATCACGGTTAGGGTGGGGTTTAGGACCAATCCGCCCGCCAGGAAATATGTACCGCCTGGCGCGGCGCCTAATGGCCCGTAGTAACTTTGGATCGGATTGTTGAACAGCAGCCGACCAGCGATATAAGCGTCGCTGGTCGCGTCGTACAGATAGCCTTGGCCATTTCCGGCTAGCGTGATGATCGAGACGCCGTCGGGGGAGGCGAGCATCGATTGCGGCCCGGGAATCAGATTCGATGTGCCCGTTCGCGTGATGGTATCGGCGGGACGGACAGTCGCTTGATTGCCCGCCAGTTTCCATTGCGAACCGTTCGACATGATGAATTCAAGTCCAAACAAACCGGCCGCGAGCGTGCGCGGGAAGATGGGGTTGGAGTTATTGCCCCCCCCCTGCCGCGGCAAAGGCGGGAATTGGACGCTTCCCGCAACCGCGCCCTGGTTGAGGTCCACAATGCTAATCGATTCGCCGCCCGTGTTGCCGACGTAGAGCGTAGTGCCGTCGGTCGCCATTGCCATCTGATGCGGAAGTTGTCCCACGATAATCGGATCGACGAACTTTTTCTTATTGATATCGAAAACTTCGATGCGGTTGAACCCGGAGTTGGTAATGTACAAGCGTCCGCGCGGTTCATCGAGCACGATATCCTGCAAAGCCTCGTTGCCGCCGGGCAACCCCGCATTAGCGGAAAAGTTTGGGATCGTTGGCAGCGGATAAACGATTCCGCGCTGGTCCGGATTCCGGTAGTTCATATAAACCCGGATCGTATTGGGAATGTTAATCGCGTCAGGCGACGACAGAGTCACGTCGAGCGGCGTCCCCTGCAACGTCGCCGAACCGGTGGATAAATTTGTTCCCGCCTGCCGATTCACGCCGGCGCGGCCGGGTTCGAGAGTGAACTTGATCGCGGATGGCGCAAGCCCGCTCGATAGCTCCGACACCAGCGCCGCCGACGTGGTTTGCACGTTATAGGTCAGCTTGCCTTTGCCTGCATTGTTGACGCGAAGCGTTCCCGTGGCGAGGCCCCGATTGCATTCATCGACAGCCAGAAATACCGTGGTGGTTTCCGGCTGAAGAATCGGGTGTTCGTACAACGTAGACAGCGGCAGGTGGATCAGCCCCGACTCGGAAATACTCCAGGCGTTCGAACCGTCGGCGGTGATCACGGATTTCGAAATGACGCCCTCGGGCAAGCGAATGCCGAGCTTAATGCCGAGGTTCTGAGAATCGCTGATCAGCAGCGTGGAAGAGTTTGGCCGGGGTTGCGGCAAGGAAAAGGCCGCTACGTTGAACGCGCCGTAGATGGTGGTCCCATCCGGCGAAAACACGCTGCCGCCGATATTTTGCCGGACATTAAAATTCGCCCCGAACGGGAACGGCGCATTGGCATTGCTCATCTGGCCGATCACGGCGAGCGTAGCCGTGTCGTAAAGCGTGAACCCGGCCATGAAGCGCGAGCCATCGGGCGCAATGGTGAGAACCGTCGATTGGCCCGTGACCGTGCGGCTGCGGAGGATCGTCCCCGACGCAACTTCGTAAACGAATAAATAGGTCTGGGTAGCGCTAGGGTTGGTTAAGCCAACAATGTACTGGCCGTCGGGCGTGCGAATCAACTTGCTATTAAACGTGGTATCCGGCCGGACGAGCGTAACCGCGGGCAGGGGGGAAGGGGTAGCCGGAGGGGGCGGCGTCTGAACTGCCGTCAATTGCTGCCCAATCTGCTGCGTTGGATCGAAAATCAATAAAGTGTTCGCGGGCGGGGTTCCGCCGGTGCCCAAAGTGCTGACCAGGGCGCGCCCATCGAGACCCACTTCGACGCCTTGCGGCTTGGCGCCGAGGCCGACGGTTTGATTCACTCGCAGACTGCCAAGATCGACGACCGACAGAGTCGCGCTGGCCGAATTCGTGACGAAAAGCGTAGACCCATCCATCGACATCGCCGCGGCGAGCGGCATGATTCCAGTCCCAATGCTGCTGACGATTCGCTTGTCCGCAATGCTGTAGACATCGACGCGATTGGCCCGGTCGTTGACCAGGTAAAGGCGGCCGCGGAGTTCGTCGAGAACAACATCCGACGGCGTACCGCCAATATTATTAATGACTTCGCCGAACGTCGCCGCGTTCGATTGCGCCTGGGATAAGCGCGCCGCCGGCACGAGCAGGCACGAAAACATTACAAGGATGCGAACGGAGAATATTGGCTTCACACGGTTCCTAGGGGTCAAAATGCGGCTGAACAAAATTATAACCCGGGCAAAGGGAGTAAGTTGTTGGCGCTCCGTTGCGATATACTATCCGGCAATTGAAGGAGTGGGTCATCATGAACAATTTTTTGCGATCCCTAAGTGTTTTTTTACTGGCCACCGCCGCGCTTTTCGGGCAGGCGGACAGAGGCGCGGTTGTCGGCACCGTAACCGACGCCAGCGGCGCCGTGGTTCCCAATATCGCGCTAACACTTCGCAACGACGCTACTAATCTGACCTATACCGCGACCACCGGCGAGAACGGAACGTATTCGATTCTAAACCTCCCGGTCGGGACATACACTCTGACTGTCGAAGCCAAGGGCTTCCAGCGTCAGGAGGCGAAAGGCATTGAGGTTCAAGTGAACCAGCAGGCCAGAATCGATCTCGCCATGCGCGTGGGCGAGATGACGCAGACTGTCGAGGTGCAGGCGTCGGCCGCGATGATCCAGACGGAATCGACCGACGTCGGCACGGTCATCGACAACAAGCGATTTCTCGACCTTCCGCTCACGTTGGGCGGCGGAATTCGCAACCCGTCGGCGTTTATTTTCCTCGCCCCGGGCGTTTCCGGGAACTCCTGGGAGAAGCACGTGGGCGGCGGCGGCTCCTTCAACGTTCAGGTTTACTTCGACGGCATCGCGCTCTCCCGAGGCGATCTCTCGAACGACGCCGAAGTCAACCCGTCCGTGGACGCGATCGCCGAATACAAACTGATTACGAATAACTATTCGGCGGAGTACTCGCACGCGTTGGCGGGCGTGACCAGTTACACCATGAAAAGCGGCACGAACCAGTTTCATGGCGACGCGTTCGAATTCAACGACAACGATGTCTTCGACGCCCGCGGTTTTTTCAGCCCCACCAAGGCTTTCCGGAACCAGAACGAGTATGGATTCACGCTTGGCGGTCCGGTCTGGATTCCGAAGGTTTACAACGGCCGCAACAAGACATTCTTCTTCGTCGATTACGATCAGTTCAATTTGCGCGGCGGGCAGCTTACCGGCCTCAACACCATTCCAACCTCAAAAATGCTGCAGGGAGATTTTAGCGAGTGGCCCGGCACAATTTACGATCCCCGTTCGACGCAAATGAATGCCAATGGATCGGTAACGCGCGCCGCTTTTGCAGGCAACATCATTCCGCGTTCGCAGTTTAGCGCGGTGAGCTCGAAAATACTGGCTTTCATTCCCCAGCCCACCGGGCCCGGCCTTACTAACAACATCATCGCGCCGCTTGGCAGCCCGTCAACGGATCAGAGAACGCATGGCGTGAAGATCGACCACGCC
>JALYXS010000481.1 GCA_030946965.1 Acidobacteriota bacterium | reverse complement strand
CATCATCACTGCTCAGCAGAATTGAGACATCCGATTTCACCGAAGGCTCAGCGCTGTCCGAATCGTCGAAGTGAGCGGTTCAGGAACGGACACAAGGACAGAAAATGACTATGGTTTCGTTGCTGTCGTAATAGCAGCGTGTCTGAGCACGGATTTCAAAGCGTCCAGACGCGGTAGGCCCATGCTCTTGCCGGCCCGAAGCAACTCGCGACGTACCTCGTAATCCGCAATCTCCGGGATTGCGATGTCCGTTCCTTTGAAAGCAAGGTCCACACGCCAGTCTTACATGCCTCGTTTTCGGGGGAGCCTTTCGGATTCGTAATCATTCCGAGCGTACCGGCGTCCAGTAGAACGAGCACGCCTGGGGGAAAAGTTTATAGCCGGCGGGTCGATGCTCGTCCAGCGATTTACGCAGGAATTCGAAGGTTTGTTTCTGCTCTGCTTCGTCACTCTGCATCCACTCATCCAAAAGACGGATCTAACTTGGCGGGTTGGAAATCCGCTCTGGCAATTCCTGCCGGAATTCCAAATAGTGTCCGGTACTTCTCCGGCAGCCGCACCGGCCGCATATCTTTCCCTACAAACAGGTGAGTCGTTTCCCCACGCGCGATCCTTCGCGCCCCATTCTCTATCGACATCTCGTAACCAAACCGCACCAGCCGCGTGCCGGCGTCTTTCAGCGAAGTCTCCACAATCACCTCGTCGTCGAAACGCGCCGGGCTCAGATAGCGGCAATGTGCATCGGCCACCGCCAACAGCACTCCGTCGTCCATCTCCATATCGCGGTAGCGGAACCCCAGCGATTGGCAAAGTTCCACGCGCGCCACTTCCATCCAGATCAGGTAATTCGCATAATAAACCACGCCCATCTGATCGGTTTCGGCGTAGCGAACGCGCAGGCGCGTCTTGTGGGCGGACACGGGGGAAATTATAGCCTCTGCTAGACTACTCCTTAGAAAATGCTTGTAAAAGTCCTGTTTTTCGGGGTGTTGAAAGACATCACCGGCAGCGCGGAAGAAGACTTGCAACTTCCCGAAAGCGCGGAATTGAGCGGCATTTTCGACCACTACGCGGCGCGATTTCCGCGCATTCGGGAGATGGCGGGCAGCATCGTCATGGCAAGGAACCAAGAGTTTGCCGCCATCTCGTCGTCCGTCGCCGAAGGAGACGAGATCGCGTTCCTTCCCCCGGTGAGTGGCGGCGCGCCGGTGCGCGAACTCCGCGACCCAGCCGGACACTTCTTCGCCATCACCCGCGAGCCCATCGACACGCGTTCTCTCGTAAATTTCGTGCAACGCGAGGACGACGGAGCCGTCGTAACCTTTGAGGGAGTCGTTCGCAATAACACCAAGGGACGGGCGACCCTGTTTCTCGATTACGAAGGCTACGAAGCAATGGCGATCCAGGTAATGGCGGAAATCGGGCTGGAACTCGCGCGGACGATGGCGATCGGGCGCATCGCGATGATTCACCGGCTTGGCCGCCTCGAAATCGGAGAGGCTAGCGTCGCGGTGATCGTCTCCGCGCCCCATCGCAAGCCGGCCTTTGAAGCCGCGCTCGAAGGCATAAACCGGCTGAAGCGGCTGGTTCCCATCTGGAAAAAAGAGCATTTCGCCGACGGCGAGATTTGGGTGGAAGGGGAGTGGGACCAGAGTGCGCCGCTGGCTGCTGGCAGTTAGTCTCGGTCTGCTTCCCATCGTTTGGGCGCAAGACGAACCGCTTTTGCGCGTAAACGTTCGTCTGGTGCGCGTTCTCGCCACGGTGAAGACCGCGGCGGGCGCACTGGTGGGGACGCTCGAAAAGGACGAATTCACCATCCTCGATAACGGCGCGCCGCAGAAGATTGCCATTTTCGAACGCCGCACCGAGCAGCCGCTTTCGGTTGCACTACTGGTCGATAACAGCGGGTCCACGGCGAAAGATCTGAAATATGAAACGGATTCGGTTTCGCGATTTGTGCGCATGCTGTTCGGCGAAGGGAACGCGCGGGATTCCGTTGCGCTCTATAGTTTCAATTACCAGGTCGTCAAGCAAAACCATTTCACGCGCAACGCTTCTTCACTCGAACACTCATTGAAGGGACTGCGTGGCGAGGCCGGCACGTCCCTCTACGATGCCATCTATCTCGCGGCCGGGGAGCTGGAACAGCGCGAAGGGCGGCGCGTAATGGTAATCGTGACCGATGGCGGCGATACCACCAGCAGCAAGGATTTCCACGCGGCGCTGAATGCCGCCCAGCTCGCCGACGTGGTGATCTATCCGATATTGGTGGTTCCAATCACCAACGAGGCGGGCCGCAATATCGGCGGCGAAAACGCCTTGACGACGATCTCGAAAGGCACCGGCGGACATGTGTTTCTGCCGAGCCTGGGCGCGGCGCTCGACACCGCTTTCGCCGATATTCTGCGGGAACTTCGCACGCAGTACCTGCTGGCCTACTATCCCAAAAATGCGCCGTTGTCGTCGAACCGCTTTCACCGGTTGGAAGTGAAGGTCAATCCCCCCGAATTGCACGTCCTGGCGCGCAATGGATACTATGGGGAAGCCGAGGATGCCGGAGCGTCCAGCGGACGTATTTTCATTACTCCGCAAAAAGGCAAACTCCAGGAGCATTAGTGGCGAAATCGGGAAAATCGGGTACGCGAGCGCCCGAACAGACGTTCGAGGAAGTGAAATATCTCAAGCGTCTTATCGAAAATCAGACGCCGGTGCGGTTGAAACTCAGCGACAACGAAGAGGTCACCGGCATAGTTGAGTATTACGACGCCCGGTTCATTCGGATCACGCGTCACGGCGCGCCCAACCTATTCGTATTCAAACAAGACATTAAGTATCTGATCGAGGAAAGCGCTTAGCGCTTCTTAAGCGTTCCATGCCTTCCTATCTGGAAACGGCGATCGAGATCGCCCGCGAAGCCGGAGCCCTGCTCGCCGGCTACTTCGAGCGCCGCGTGGCCTTCGAGCTCAAGGGCGAGTACGATCTTGTGACCGAGGCCGACCGCGCTTCGGAAAAGCTTGTGGTGGAGCGGCTGCAAGCGCATTTTCCCTCGCATGGAATTGTGGCTGAAGAAGGCGGCGGCCACGAGAGTGCATCGGAATTTCGATGGTATGTGGACCCGCTCGACGGCACCACCAATTTCGCTCATAGCTATCCCGCCTTCAACGTGACGCTCGCGTTGGAGCAAGCCGGTGAGATGATCGCCGGAGTCATTTTCGATCCGTTCCGGAACGAGTTGTTCGAAGCCGGGCGCGGCGGCGGAGCTTTCATGAATGGCAAGCGCATCCACGTTTCAAACACAAAACGTTTGGAGGACAGCCTGGTATCGACCGGTTTTCCCAGCCGGCGCAGGCATCTCAACGTGAACATTCACTTCTATCATCAACTGGCGATGGGGACGCATGGAGTGCGGCGGAGCGGATCTGCCGCGATCGATCTGGCGTACGTGGCCTGCGGGCGCCTGGATGCGTTTTGGGAATTCGGATTAAACCCGTGGGATTTGGCCGCTGGACGATTGCTGGTGACCGAGGCGGGCGGACATTGTTCCAACATGCGCGGCCGCCCGCACGATGTGCGCGGGCCGCACTTGCTCGTTGATAACGGTTTGATTCACGATGAGATGCTCGCGTTGTTCGCTGAGATCTTCCGGGGCGAATACCGCTTCCCGATGCCCGTTATCGATCCGGCGCGGACTGAACGGTTGGGGTAAAATCGGCGGTATGCACTGGCCAAATCTTGTTTTCGGGCTGCTATTAACCGGCGTCGCGTTGTTCGCCCAGTCGGCCCGCCCTTCCGACACCTTCTCGACCAGCGCGGGCGAGGTAAAGATCACCCCAATCCAGCACGCCAGCCTGATGATCGAGGCGAATGGGAAAGTTATTTATCTCGATCCCGCGCAGGGCAGCTACGACGGGCTTCCCTCCGCCGATCTTATACTGCTCACCGATATTCACGGCGATCATATGGACCCGAAAACCATCGCCAAACTTCAGAAATCCGGGACCGTTATTCTTGCGCCCGAAGCGGTTGCGAAAACCGTGACGGAAGCGAAAATCATCCGCAACGGAGAAACGCAGAATTGGGATAAATGGACGATTGAAGCCATCCCCATGTACAATCTGACGCGCGGTCCCGCTCCCGGCAAACTGTTTCACGATAAGGGCCGCGGCAATGGCTATGTGCTCACTTACGGGGGCAAGCGCTTCTACTTCTCCGGCGATTCCGAAGGCGTTCCGGAAATGAAAGCCCTCAAGAATATCGACGTGGCATTCGTCTGCATGAATTTGCCGTACACGATGCCGCCGGACGAAGCGGCACAAGCGGTGCGGGCGTTCCATCCAAAAATCGTTTACCCGTACCACTACCGCGGCTCGGATTTGAGCGTCTTTGAGAAGGGTCTTGCAGGCAGCGGAGTGG
>JALYXS010000470.1 GCA_030946965.1 Acidobacteriota bacterium | reverse complement strand
TTGCGTTATATTTCGCCCAAGTTTTCCGGATCTCTTCGGGCTTTCGAGGCAGTCCCAAATTGGTGCCCTTGCGGCCTGGGACCACTAGCGGCGAGTCCCAAAATGCATTCCACTTTTCCCGTTCGACCACCTCGGGCGTCAATTCGATTTTGAGATCTCTCAACGGAGCCATTTGTTGTTCCGAGAGACGCCTCACGCCGCTGGTTATTTCGAACTCTGGCGTCAAGTTCCGCCCCAAGACGATCCAATCTCCCCCACTCTTGCGCGCGGCCAGTTCCTGTACCGCCGGCTGCCCGCCGCGAAGGGAGAACTGTGCCCGCAGTTGTTCGCCCCTCTCTCCCAGCCAGGCCAGTTCCAGGGCATTGCCGCGAACTTGCGCTTTCAGGTTATCTTGCGGTTTGTACGCCGCCATATCGCAATTCATCTCTTGACCGGCTGCGGCGGCGGTCATCAGCGCAACAACTAGAAATGCTCGAATCATTTTCGATCTTGCCTCTCTCAATTTGCAGGCTCAGTATACAACGCGGCGGCGCAAAGAAACGCTCGTGCGAGCAGGAGGCGAATCCGAAAGTCGTCGCACGCGTGACAAGAACTCTACCGCCCTAACGTCGACGACGGAATCGCTTCTCAGACGCGCACCACCCGTATTCTTCTGGATGAAGAGACCACAGAGCGGTTCTTGAGTAGGAATACCGGCGAAAGGCATATCTCGACGAACTGGTCTTTGCCCCGTGACACAGTAACCTGGCACGGTGCGTCCAACAGCTAGGATTGCTACGCTAGCGATAATAGCTGCAAGCAAGGCAGTAATGAAGGATAAAGAATACTGGCGGATCTTTCATCTGATACGAGGCGACGTCGAAGCCGCGATAAAGAGCAATCATACCTACTTCACGATAAACAACCTTGTCCTCACGGACCGGGACGTGTCTAACAAGCTAAATCGATTCCCGGAATTCTGGCAATTCAATGCATATTCTCTCCAGACCACCTTCTTCATTGCTTTCGGTCGATTGTTCGACACCCGGAGCGATGCGCATTCCGTCCTGAAGCTGGTGGACGCGACGATCGCGAATCCGCACTTGTTCTCGAAAGCCGCCCTTCGCATGCGACGACGGGAACAGTCTGACATCCACGACCCGGACCCCGAGTGGCTGGAACCCTCGCTGTCGCATGAAGGGGAAGCCGCCTCCGTAAACGCGGCTTGGGAGCCGACCACAATCGATCTCGCGACCCTAAAGAGCGCTCTTGAGCCGCATCGTCTCAAGTTTAAATCGATATACCGACCCATCAGGCACTCTTTCTTCGCCCACCGGAGTATGGAGAGCGATGCGGAGATCTTCGCACGGTTTCAGAAAACCAATATTAAAGAAGCAGAGGAGATTCTGAGATTCCTGCATACTCTCCTCTGGGCGATTTGGGAAATGGCGTGGAATGGAAGGCGGCTCGACATCACCGACTCCTCGGATTACGAAGGTTGGGTAAAGGACATGAATGCCAAGACCGAGAAGCTTATCCGGCAGCTTCCTTGAAGCCCGCGCTACACGGCCGCCGTCACGCGAACGGTGAAATGACACCCTCCGGACAGGTGATCAAACAAGGTTGTTTATCGACGTGCCGCTGGAAACTTAAAAGGCGAAAGTTTTCCAGTTCGCCCACGAAGACTTACGGTACCCGCTTGTCCTTCAATGGTTGCGGAATGTCGCGTTTGTAAGGTTGGGTCAAGTTCGTTAATCACATCACTCCTCTTCGACCAAATGCGCGGCGGCCTTATCCATGAACCACGCGACGCGCCGGCCGTGATGCGTGACCATCTGCGCGGGCAGCCGCATGGGATCGTACTCATCCTCGAACACGGCGCGCACCGGCTCGGCTTTGTCGCCGCCCGCAACCAGAAAAACCGTGTGCTTCGCGGCCAGCAGCACGCCAGGCAGCAGCGTGACGCGCCACGGCGGCGGCTTCGGAGTATGAACCGCCGCCGCAATCCCGCGACGATCCTCGATCAGCGGCTCACCCGGAAATAGACTGGCGGTGTGGGCATCGGCGCCCATTCCCTGTAACACGACATCGAAGTGGGGCAGGCCGCCATCCCGCAGCACGAAAAACTCGACGATCTCCGCCGCGTATTGTTCGGCGGCGCGCTCCGGAGCCAGTTCGCCGTGAATGCGATGCACCTGCCGGTGCGCCAGCCCCAGCGGCTTGATCAGCATATCTTCGGCGAGCTGATAGTTGCTTTCGGGATCGGTGGGCGCGACGGCGCGCTCGTCCACCCAGAACAGATGGACGCGGTCCCAATTGAATTTCGCGCGTGCCATTTGCGCAAATAGCAATTTCGGTGTCGAGCCGCCGGACAGCGCGATGGCGGCCGCTTCCTGTCCGGCTAGCGTCTCTTCGAGCAGCCCGAGCACGTGATGCGAACACGCTTCGGCGGCGGCCATTGCGTCGGGATACGTGTGCCAACGCACGCTCATGGCACGCTCATAATAGCCGCAACGCGCGCTCCAAGGCCGCTTCGAAAACCACATCGCGTCCCGGTATCGAGAGTTCTTCCCGCAGAAGTGTATAGTCCGACGGCGGCGCGAACACCGCATGCGTCACCAGGCCGTTTACGCGCACCTCGACGTTCGACCCCTCTTCGGTCTGGAGTGCCACGTTGCATCCCCCGGAGTCGTCGCTTTCAAATGATATCGTTGTGGACCCAGTCCGATCCCAGGCAAGCGTGGGCGAGCAACCCGCCTTTTCGAGGCCATCGAGCAGCCATGCCGTTAGATAATAGGCGCCCCTCGAACGCTCGCGAGCCACGCGAAGGCGGCGCACCCGCGCGAGGCCGGCTAGATAGCTGCGATTTTCGAAAATCTGCGCGACCAGCTCGCGCCACCGCGTTAGCCGGGTCCACGCGAGATCCGCAATAAGCCGGCCTCCCTTCAAGAACTCCGCTATATCGCGCATCGCCGGAACACTGTCCGGGAAATCCGCGCTATCGACGATAACTTTTTGCGCGATCTCCGCGATACCGAAAAAACCGGGTAACCGGAAGAGGCGGGCGCTACGGCACCAGAGCATCACCGGTAAATCCGGGACGGTCAGGGGAAGGACCACGGCCGCCAGATCCGGCAAACTGGCGTCGGACGCCGTGATTTCAATCTGCTCGCAACAAATCTGACGCCCCGTGCCGAAAGGCATCCAGCACTGCGCCAGCACGCGCGCCGAAAGTACCGGTTCGCTCGTGTCGCGCAACCTTATCACGATGGCGCGGCTAGGGTGCTCGTGCATTAACTCGGCGAGGGTTTCGGAAACGGCGGCGGGATCTTCGGTCTCATCGACCACCGTGATCAGCGTCATCGCGCACGCGCGCAGAACGCCGGCCGCTTCCCCCTCCGCGGGCTGTTTCGCAAGCGATACCCACAGGTCCGAGAGTTCGTGGAGAATCGTATCGGGCTGAATCGTCGGAGCCGTAATCGCGGTACTCATGGCTTTCTCCACGCGTGGCCGCGGCGCGCGAGCATCTCATCCGAAGCCGCGGGTCCCCAGCTTCCGGCGGGATAGTTCGGAAAGTCGAATTTCGTCGCGTGCCAGGCTTGCATGACCGGCTCGACCACGGCCCAGCTCGCTTCCACCATATCCTGCCGCGTGTAAAGGGTGGCGTCCCCGATAATCGCATCGAGCAGAAGCGTTTCATACGCGGATGGCGAACGCTCACCGAAGCTCGAGCCATAATTGAAATCCATCGAAACCGGCCGCAGCATCATTCCAGCGCCGGGGCGCTTAGACGAAAACTTCAGCGAAATGCCCTGCTCCGGCTGAATGCGCAGGATAAGCAAGTTGGGCGGCTCCGGATTTTCTAGCGTGTTTCCCCCGCCGTTCTCACCGAAAATCGCGTGCGGCGCGGCCTTAAACTCGATCGCGATTTCGCTGACGCGCTTCGGCATTTCCTTGCCACTGCGGATGTAAAACGGTACGCCCGCCCAACGCCAATTATCGACAAAGAAGGTCGCCGCGGCATAAGTATCGGTCTGCGATTCGGGATCGACGCCCTTCTCCCGACGAAAGCCGGGTACGTCTTTTCCGCCAATGCGAGCGGGTCCATATTGCCCAGGGACTGCATTTTGCAAGGCGTCGCCGGGCTTCATGATCCGTATGGAGCGCAGCAGCTTCGAGCGCTCATCGCGCACGGAGTTAGGCTGAAAACTCGCGCTGGGCTCCATCGCGACCGTCGCCATCACTTGCAGCAAATGGTTCTGGATCATGTCCCGCAGCGCACCCGCTTCCTGATAGTAAGCGCCTCGTCCTTCGACGCCAATCGACTCGGCGGCGGTGATCTGCACGTGGTCGATGTAGTTGCGGTTCCACAACGGCTCGAAGATCCCGTTGCCGAAACGAAACGCCAAAATGTTTTGAACGGTTTCCTTTCCGAGGTAGTGGTCTATGCGATAGACTTCCGATTCGCCGAAGTACTCATGCAACTCATCGCTCAATTTTCGGGCGCTCGCAAGATCTGTTCCGAAGGGCTTTTCGACCACAAGCCGCCGCCATCCAGCGCCTTTCGCAAGGCCAGCTTTGCCGATGCCGAGCGCCGCCGGGGCATACTGGCTGGGCTGCGTCGATAGGTAGAAGAGAACATTGCCACCGGTGCTACGCTGTTTTTCGATTTCGACCAGGCGATGGGCCAAGTCGGTGTAGCACTTCTGGTCCGCAACATCCCCGGCCATATAAAAAAGGCTTTGAGCGAACCCGGTCCAGACGTCCGCGTCAAATGCGGCGTTTTCCAGATACTTGACGACCGATTCGCGCATCTTGTCGCGGAATTGATCGTCGCTCATGGGCGTGCGCGAGATTCCGAGGACCGCGAATCCGGGAGCGACGCGATGTTCGTAAGCCAGCCGGTAGAGCGCCGGGATTAATTTACGCTTGGTGAGATCCCC
>JALYXS010000469.1 GCA_030946965.1 Acidobacteriota bacterium | reverse complement strand
GTTGAAGCCCGCGCCCGAGGGCACGGGCGTGATCGCCGGAGGCCCCGTCCGAGCCGTTATTCAGGCTTGCGGGATTCCGAACGTGCTGACGAAATCGATCGGAACGCATAACGCGCACAACGTCGTGAAGGCGACCATTGACGCGCTCGAACAGTTGCGCGACCGCAAGCACGTCGCCGAGATGCGCGGGATTACGGTCGAGAACCTAGGTTAGTCTAATGGAATCGACGCAAGGAACCATTAAAATCAAACTGATTCGCAGCCCGATCTGCACGCCCGAGAAGCACAAGGTGATCGTGCGCAGTCTGGGTCTGAAGAAGGTGAATCATATAGTCGTCCGTCCCGATACCGCATGTTTTCGCGGCATGGTCAAGAAGATCCCGCACTTGCTCGCGGTGGTCGAATAGGTAATGGAATAAGCGATGAATCTCAGTAATCTGAAGCCCCCGGCGGGCCAGAAGCATAAGAAAAAACGCATTGGCCGCGGCATGGGTTCGGGCACGGGAAAGACCGCGGGCAAGGGCACTAAGGGCGCGCGCTCGATTTCAGGCTATAGCATCATGCGCGGTTTCGAGGGCGGCCAGATGCCATTGCACCGGCGTCTTCCCAAGCGCGGCTTCACCAATATTTTCAAGAAGCAGTATGCTGTAGTCAACCTGAACGTGCTCGATAAACTCGAAGGCGACGCGTTTTCGGCGGATCGTCTGATGGAATTGGGCGTTGTAAAGAAGCTGGGCGATGGTCTCAAGATCCTGGGTACTGGCGAGTTGACGCGAAAATTGAGCGTGCAAGCTCATCAGTTCTCGAAATCCGCGCGGGAAAAGATCGAAGCCGCCGGCGGTACCGCCGAAATGATTGGGGCCTAGAGGCGTCGAAGCGAGGGGAATGTGAAGTTCTTCGAAGCATTTGCGAACGTGTTCCGCATTCCGGATCTGCGGAAGCGGGTGTTGTTTACCCTTGCCATGCTGGCCGTGTACCGCCTCGGCAGCTTCATTCCTACTCCCGGCATCAATATCGGGCGATGGGAAGAATTCTTCGCGCGCAATTCGAGCAGCATGTTTGGGCTGTTCGACGTATTCGCGGGCGGCAACATCCGGCGCCTCACGGTTTTCGCGCTCGGAATTATGCCGTACATCACGGCGTCGATCATCCTGCAACTGCTCACGGTGGTTATCCCGACGCTCGAAAAGCTCCAGAAAGAAGGGGAGTTGGGCCGCCGCAAGATCACCCAATGGACCCGGTATCTAACCGTTGGCCTCGCGCTGATTCAGTCGTTAACAATTGCCACGGGGTTGCAGGCGATGGAGGGCAATATCGTCGTCCATCCCGGTTTTGGGTTTACGCTGCTTACGATTCTCTCCCTGACCACGGGAACGGCGTTCATCATGTGGCTGGGCGAACAGATTAGCGAACGCGGCATTGGCAATGGCATGTCACTGATTATCTTCACGGGAATTGTGGTGGGTCTGCCGGCCGCTATTGGAAACATCTACAACAATGTGTTCGTCACGCATGAGTGGAATCCGCTGACGCTGATCATGATTCTCGTGATGATGGTCGCGGTGGTTGCATTCATCGTTCTCGTGGAGCGGGGAGAGCGCCGGATTCCGGTACAGTACGCCAAGCGCGTGGTGGGACGCCGCGTCATGGGAGGCCAATCGACGCACATGCCTCTCAAAGTGAACGCCGGCGGGGTCATCCCAGTCATTTTCGCGTCGTCCATTCTGGCTTTCCCGCAAACCTTGGCTGGCTTCCCTTTCGTTAAGAACAGTCCGTGGCTGAGTAACATGTTAGGCTCGATCCGGCACGGCGAGCCGCTTTACGTGCTGTTATTCGTCGCCGGGATCATTTTCTTCTGCTTCTTTTACGTTTCGATTATCTTCAATCCGAACGAAGCGGCGGATAATATGCGCAAGTATGGCGGATTTATTCCGGGCATCCGGCCGGGCCGCAATACCGCCGATTACATGAACAACATCCTGACCAAAATAACCGTGGTCGGGGGTTTATATCTTAGTATTCTCTGCTTGATCCCGGACATCATGATTTCCGGAATTCACCTGCAGCACTTGCCGGTGATGGGTAACTTCATCGACCGCTATTTCCCGCGGTTTCTGCTCGAAGGATTGAACGTGCAATTTTACTTTGGCGGAACTTCGCTGCTGATTGTAGTTGGCGTCGCAATGGATACAGTGAATCAGGTGGAAGCGCAATTAATCATGCGCCATTATGAGGGTTTCACGCCGCGGTCGGGAAGAATTCGCGGACGCCGGAGCTCGTTCTGACGGTCTTGGAAACAAGTTCGGGACAAGCGTCCACATGAGTGTGGACGCGGCACGCAAGAGTGCGCGCGCCACAAGATCTTCTCCCATGGCGCTGGTGCTATTTGGGTCTCCCGGTTCGGGCAAAGGGACGCAGGCCAAGCTGCTAGTGAAACATCTTGGCATCCCGCAGATCTCGACGGGCGACATGCTGCGGGAGCACATCCGCAGCGGCGACGCTCTGGGCCATGAAGTCGAAGCGACCATGAAGGCCGGTTCGCTGGTATCGGACGAAGCGGTGAACGATTTGGTTCGGATTCGCCTGGCGGACAAAGACTGTGAACGAGGTTGCATTCTCGACGGTTATCCCAGGACGCGGCAACAAGCGGAAGTCCTGATGAGCGTGCTGGAGCGCCGTGGAATGGATGAGGTGGTCATTCACCTTGTTGTTGATTATAATGTAATTATTGCCCGCTTGGCGGGGCGCAGGCAGTGTCCCCTTTGCGGTGCGCTTTACAACGAGAAATCCAAGAAGCCTCGCGTGGACGGAGTGTGCGATCTGGATGGGGCAAACTTGGTTATTCGGGAAGACGACCGGGAATCGGTAGTTCGCGAACGGTTGGAGACTTATGAGAGACAGACGCGTCCGTTGATCGAGTACTTTCGCGAGACCCGGCGGCGGCTTCATGAAGTGGACGCGAGCCATGCCGCTCCAGGCGCGTTATTTGACACGATCTGCTCTTTGATCTATCCCGCTCAGGCGATTATGCGCGCATGATTATACGAAAGACCGCCTCCGAACTCGACAAGATGCGCCGCAGCGGACTTCTGGTGTGGGAAATTTTGCAGAAGCTCGGGATAATGTGCGTGGAAGGCGTGAACACGCAGGATTTGGAGATTGCGGCCGAAAAGATGATTGCCGAAGCTGGGGCGAAGCCGGCATTCAAAGGCTATTTCGTTCAGGCCGCGGGCGAGCGGTATCGTTATGTGCTGTGCGTATCGATCAACGACGAGATTGTGCATGGGATGCCATCGCCTAAACGGATTCTAAGAAAGGGCGATCTGGTTTCACTCGATACGGGTGTTTCGTTGAACGGGTATTTTGGCGATTCGGCGTTGACAGTCGCGGTAGGCGAGGTAAACGACGAGGCGAAACGCCTGATGAAAGTTACCGAGGAGTCGCTCGAACTCGCGATCGATCAGGTCCGGGAAGGGAAGCGGCTCTTCGACGTTTGCGGAACGGTCGAACGTTTCGTGCTGAATCACGGATTCTCGATCGTGAAAGAATACGTGGGCCATGGGATTGGAACGCAGTTGCATGAGGAGCCGCAGATTCCGAATTACGTGGATCGCAAGAACGAGAATCCCCGCTTGCGCGAAGGCATGGTGCTGGCGATCGAACCGATGGTGAATTCGGGTGGTCCGGAAACAAAAGTTTTGAAGGACAAATGGACCGCCGTTACGAAGGACGGTTCGTACTCCGCGCACTATGAACATTGCGTGGCGGTAACGGCGAACGGGCCGTGGGTATTGACGCGGCCGTGATGGTGGAAGCCAGAGTTTTAGAGGAATTGCCGAGCTTGATGTTCCGCGTGGAACTCGACAATCGCCAGACGATTCTGGCGCACGCGGCGGGTGAAAAGCAGAAAAATTTTGTCCGGCTGTTGCCGGGAGACCGGGTGGAAGTGGACCTTAGCCCCCACGACGCTACCCGAGGGCGTATTACGAAGAAGCTGTAAACGGGTACATATATGAAAGTGCGAGCGTCGGTCAAAAAAATGTGCGACAAATGCAAGGTGATCCACCGCGAAGGCGTGGTACGGGTGATCTGCGTGAATCCCAAGCACAAGCAGCGTCAAGGATAGAGAGGGAATATGGCACGAATTGCGGGCGTCGATCTGCCGCCAAAGAAGCGAGCCGAAATTGGCTTAACGTATATCTACGGCATCGGCCGTACGCGTTCGAAGTCGCTGCTGCACCGGGCGGGTATCGATCTCAACCGGAAAATTGGCGACTTATCGGAAGACGAAGTCAACAAGGTCCGCCAGATTCTGGAGGAAGAAGGCGCGGTCGAAGGCGATCTCCGCAAGGAAGTCTCGATGAACATCAAGCGTCACATCGAGATGGGTTCGTACCGGGGTTTGCGGCATCGGCGCGGTCTTCCGGTCCGCGGCCAGCGCAGTCACACCAATGCGCGCACCCGCAAGGGTCCGCGCCGCGGCACTGTAACCAATAAGAAGAAGGCAACCGCAAAATAATGGCGAAAGCACCGGCGAAGACCACCAAGAAGAAAAGTTTCAAGAAGAAAGAGAAGCGGGTTGTGCACGTCGGTATCGTGCATATCCAGGCGACCTTCAACAACACCATCGTTACCATTGCCGATCAGGAGGGAAATACCATCTCCTGGTCGAGCGCCGGATCGCTCGGCTTTCGCGGGTCGCGCAAGGGGACGCCGTTCGCGGCGCAGCAGGCGGCTTTGACGGCGGCGAACAAGGCAAGCGAGAGCGGAATGCGGACGGTCGAAGTGCGGGTGAGCGGACCAGGCTCGGGCCGCGAGTCGGCGGTGCGCGCGCTCTCGACGGCGGGAATCGAAGTGCGCTCCATCAAGGACAGCACTCCGATGCCGCACAACGGTTGCCGTCCGCCCAAGAAACGGAGAGTTTGAGCGGCTATTACAAAGCAGGAAGAAGGCCATCTCGGCCGTAAACTGCACGTGACAGAAAAGGAGAATTAATTGGCACGTTATCGAGGCCCCGTTTGCCGGCTCTGCCGGCGCGAGGGCATGAAACTATATTTGAAAGGTGAGCGCTGCCACACGGAAAAATGCGCGATCGAAAAGCGCAATTTCATCCCCGGCCAGCACGGCAAGGCGCGCAAGGCGAAGATGGTGGGCTATGGCATTCAGCTTCGCGAAAAACAAAAAACCAAGCGCGTCTACGGCTTGCTCGAAACGCAATTTCGCAACAGTTTCGAGAAGGCCGCGCATCAAAAAGGCATCACCGGCGAAAACCTGTTGGGCGCGCTCGAGCGCCGCATGGACAGCGTCATCTATCGCATGGGATTCGGCACCAGCCGCGCTCAATCGAGGCAGATCGTCCGTCACGGCCACATCAACTTGAACGGGCGCAAGTGCAACATCCCGTCGGCAACCGTCAAACCGGGCGACGAAATTTCGGTTCGCGAGGCGAGCAAGAATCATCCAACAATTCTGAGCTCCCGCGACGCCACCGCCCACGCCCCATCGCCTAGTTGGATCGACGTTGATCGCGACGGTTTGCGCGGAAAGATTAATGGCCTGCCCCGGCGCGACGAGCTGGTGCAGATCCCCATCAACGAACAACTGATCGTCGAGTTGTATTCAAAGTAGGTACACCATATGTTCAAAGGCTTTCAAAAACCCAAACGCCTGGTCGCCAATACCGATACTCTTACCGAGCGGTATGGCATGTTCACGGCGCAACCATTTCAACGCGGCTTCGGCACGACCATTGGCAACGGGCTCCGCCGCGTGCTGCTCAGTTCAATTGAAGGCGCCGCGATTACGGCCGTGCGGATCGAAGGCGCGGAGCACGAATTCAGCCCCATCCCCGGCGTGGTTGAGGATGCAACCGACATCATCCTCAACCTCAAGCAGATTCCCTTCAAACTGATGGGCGACGGGATCAAGACCGTTCGCATCGTTTCGGATCAAGCGGGCGAAGTGTTCTCGGGGCAGATCGAGACCGATCCCGATGTGGAAGTTCTAGATCGCAATCTGCATGTCGCAACGGTGAGCGAAGGCGGCAAGCTGAACATCGAAATGCGGCTCCGCACCAGCCGGGGCTATATTAGCGCCGACAAGAATTTCGACGAGGATCTGGCGCTCGGGTATATCCCGATCGATTCGGTTCACTCCCCCGTTCGCAAGGTGAACTTCACGGTGGAAGCGGCCCGTCTCGGCCAGATGACGGATTACGACAAGCTGACGCTCGAAGTCTGGACCAACGGCGCGGTTTCGCCCCAGGATTCGATTGGGTACGCGGCCAAGCTGCTGAAAGATCACATGTCGATCTTCATCAACTTCGAAGAGGTCGCCGAAGCTGCCGACGAGCCGTCCGAGCGCGGCATGGATAAAGCGGGTGAGCAGTTGAATCGGTCGGTCGAAGAGCTCGAACTCTCCGTGCGCTCCTACAATTGCCTGAAGAACGCCAATATTCAAACCATTAGCGAACTGGTTCAGAAGACCGAGTCCGAGATGCTGCGGACGAAGAACTTCGGACGGAAATCGCTGAACGAAATCAAGGAAATTTTGTCGAGCATGGGCCTCTCGCTGGGGATGAAGCCCGACGCGCACGGACGGCTAGTCTCGCCTCCGCCCCCACCTCCCGGTTCCGTGCCGGAGATGATCGAAGGCGAAGAAGAAGGGCAGCAGTTCGAGTAAGGAAGAACTTCGATGAGACACCGCGTAGGCACTTCCAAACTCAAGCGCGACGTTGGCGCGCGCAATTCGTTGCTAAAGAATCTGGTGACCAGCGTCATTCTGGAAGAACGCGTGGTTACCACCGTTCCGAAGGCGAAGGCGATCAAGCCGCTGGTGGATAAGATCATCACGCTGGGCAAACGCGATACGCTGCATGCCCGGCGCCAAGCTGCCGCGTTTCTCGAAACGCCGAAATCGGTGAAGAAGCTATTCGACACGCTGGGAACTCGTTTTGGGCAGCGGAATGGCGGATATACGCGCATCGTTAGGCTTGGTTTTCGCAAGGGCGACGGCGCGGAGCAGGCGATGATCGAGCTGGTGGGATCGGAGCTGGTGAAGCGCGCGGCGGATCGCGCCCAAAAACGCGAAGCGAAATTGAAAGCCCAACGCGAAGGACTTCCGGAAGAAGAATCGAAAGA
>JALYXS010000443.1 GCA_030946965.1 Acidobacteriota bacterium | reverse complement strand
CTTTATCGGTCCCATGGATGACGCACGTGATCATCCAGGTTCCTTGGGCCGCCGCCTCGCCGCCTGTCTCGATCACCGCCGTCTATCCTTCCGGCGTCACGGTGCATGAAAACCTTCAGTGTTTCGATCCGGTTTGCCGCCGCTCAGGACCCTGAGCTCGCGCCTTAGACTTGGGCGGCTGGACAGTACCAGGTTCTCGTCAATCCGCATCCTGAAGATTGGTGCGGAAATTCAGTTTCCGGCCCATTCGAGTTGCTTCCCGATCTCCCCAATGCAGCGGCAAGACGGTCATCGTGCGCCTGGATTTGAAATCGGCTGACCACAAAAGCGCGGCATCGCGTTGTCCCTCATCGCGATTGGTTGAATTCAACACGGGAATGTTTATGAACGTTATCACTCGATGAGAGTTGCTGACGCCTAACGCCGCACCGTTTCACCAGACTCGCGACCCGCGATAGCGTAAACGAGGGAGCCAACCACCAGTTAATTAAGAAGGTTCACAGTGACTGGAGCTGTACTTTGCCCACGTGCATTAACTACGGCAGTGATGCTTCCAGGAGCCAGGCTCTGAGGTACTAAGCCGGTAACTCGCGTGGGACTCACGGATAACAGTTGGACGGGAATTCCGTTCAGCATCACGGACGTTCCTGCCAGCGACACCGGAGCGGGCATTGTGACATCCGCGGTTGTCGAAGAAGCCGCAAGGTTGCAGCCGGAAATCGTGAACTTCGTCCCGGAGCGTAGCGATAGGGCTCCCGTAGTCGCGTCCGCGATACCTTTCTGCGCAATCAAGGGCGCGCTCAGGCTGATCGCGCGAATACGATCGGTGTCGGTCACATACAACGCCGTGCATGTAATCGCAAGATTGGTTGGGTAGTTAAAAGAAGCCTGGAGCGCGGGACCCCCGTCGCCATTCGAGATCGAGTCGCCCGTTCCCGCGAACGTGGTGATGACTCCGTCGGTACCCAAGCGGCGAATCCGATTGTTCCCGGTGTCGCCGATATAGACATTTCCAGCCACATCGACAGCGATGCCACCTGGACGGTCCAACTGTGCTTGGGCGCCCGGTCCCCCATCCCCGGTGAAATCGCGGGTTCCCGTTCCCGCGATTGTTCGGATGTTGGCTCCCGGTGTGAACTTTCCGACGCGGCTTGCCTGACTGTCGACAATGTAGATATCCCCCAGCAGATCGGTTGTGAAATCGGACACGTAGAAACCCGCCAGGGTGGCTGGCCCTCCGTCCCCGCTGTCGTCAAGGGCCGATCCCGCGATCGGTGTTTGAGTCTGATTAGGGTCAAGGCGATAAATAACGGTGATGCCGCCGGTGTAGATTATGCCGTCGCTACCGATCTTAACGCCCGGCACGGATCCACCCGTGACCACAAAGTGAAGATTGCCATCTGGGGTCACTCTCTGAAGACCGTCGGAATCGCCGATGTAAAGCGTGCCGTCCGGAATCGCGGCGATGTCGTAGGTGGCGATGAAGCCCGACTGTGTGGCAGGGCCTTCCACGGGTGAACTCGTATCCCCGTTACCGGCTATGGTCTTTATGAGTCCCGAAGATGCGTCCACCTTCCGAATCCGGCCATTTAGATCGTCCAAAATGTATAGGTTGCCCTGACCGTCCACTGCCAGGTTTCTTGGTTCACTGAGCAGAGCAAGGTTAGCTGGGCCGCCATCGCCGCCAAAACCGCTCACTCCAGTTCCGGCGAAAGTAGTAATGGACTGGGCGCAACACATACCCACGGCCAGCGCGGATAAGAATGTGAAAGAAAGAAGACTTTTCATGGGACCGCCTCCTTGGCGGTTATTGCGGAGACATTGAGTGTCCCCATATTCGGCCTTTCAGCCGAAGAGTGTGATCGCGGCTAACCTATTCCATATCGCCCGGATTATTGAAAAGTACCGTCAATTTGATCGACCCGTGTTTTACTTGGGGAAAACCTACGGCCAGCTTGTCCCCGGGGTCCAGGGTGGACGCAGTATCGTCGGGCGGAAACAATACCAATGAGCGAAGGAACTCCAGGAGTTCGATGCGATCCGTATCGGGCAAGGCAGCGAAACTGTCGCGGACGGATTGCGCTTCGCCTGCATGCCGGAGAATCACCTCCGTCAGGTTCGCGCTTCTGCCGTCGTGCCCATACGGAGCCGTAGTTCCGACTCCCCACAACGCCGTGGTCAGGAATTGTTTTCGATAACTTCCGTCATAGTCCCGCTCCCAGAAATTGGGCCCCAGGTCATGCCGCTTGAAGTCCGTGAAGATGTTTTTCACAAGGAAAGGCTCTCCTTTCGGTGTCTTGCGCGCGGGGAGACCATCGCTGCTTTCGCCGATATTGACGAGCGGCACGGCGGTCGCGAATAGATGATTGAAGTTGCCGCGATCCGGATCGTACACCGTCTCTACATCGGCGACGCGTCTGTCTCTGTCAATCTGGAGATTAGCAATATGGCACGAATTGCAACTGATTCGATCAAATGTCTGACGCCCCCGCATGACGGCGGGCGTCGGTTCGTAAAGGCCCGGCTTGAAATAGTTCAACAAATAAAATTCCAGATAATCGACAATCGCGGTTGCAATCTGATTGCGAGGAGATTGCCCGATTTGCACTTCGAGGCGTCTGGGCCGGGAGGCGGTTCGATTGTATCGGCGCGACCATCCAGAACCATCCCGGCGGGAGTAGTGGCGCGCGCGTTTTGGCTAAAGGCAATCGTGATCTCCGGATCCCAACATTGGAAGCCCATCTCGTTGTTCATTGCGCCGGCAATGAATTCGCGAATGGACACCGTTCCACCGTGCGCAAAGAAAGGCCGCACGCGCAGATCCGGATCGACACCCTCGATTTGCGACGTATCCACCGTGCCGTCCGGGTTTACCGTGATGGTCCCGTACTGAATGCCTTTTGCCGCCAACGGTCGCGTGACCGGCGCATGCCGAGCAACGGCATCCGCGATCGCGCGTGATCTGCGATCCCGCAACTCCGCCGTAATTTCGTCCGCAAGCATCTCTTTCAAACCAAGTCCGAAAAGGTGAGGGGCGTCGCGGCTGTCGGGTCTGGTAGCTACGTCTCCCCCGAAACCCGCCGACCCCCGGGGCCGGCCATGGCAGGTGGAGCAGCTATCCGTCAGTCCCGCCCCAATGGCTAAATTTTTCTCGATTGCGCCGGAGCCGTCCCGTGCATAAAATGTGCTCTCGGCGCCATCGAGGTGCTGAAACTTTCGCTGGAATAACTGCCGCCCACGCCTGATCGCCCGGAACGGATCGCGCAGAATCAGGAATGAGGATGACTCCGGTGTATTCGAATCGCCTCTGCCCGCTCCAACCTCCTGCTCGAGCGATTTCGCGATTCCTTCATTGATCGGATTGGGCGCTTTGGTGCGGTCGATCAATTGGGCACTACACTGCACGGCGAACGCGCAGAAGACGATAATGACGTTTCTCATGTTGTTAACTCCACGACAAACGTAAGTGAATCTGGACCGCGATTCCGTTTCACTGATGGAAGGTGTTGTATCGATACGGAAGCGCCGAACTCAGAACTGTAATTCCGAGAACTGTAATTCTGACAGGCTGCCGGCATGGATGCTCTCCTTTGCGTTACAGGTCGCGGGCGACGCGCTCGTTTTCCGGCCTTCACCCCAATAGCGCAAAAGAGAGCGGAGTTAGATCACACTATTTTTTCCGCGCCGCTTCGAACGCCGCCAACCCTTGCTCAAGCTCGCGGCGCAGCCCCTGCCCCATCGCGTTACTCGCCGGCACCAAGCTCAACGCCTTGCGCTCGGTTCCGATCGCCGATGGCACGTCGCCGGTCCGGTAGTATGCCCAGGCAACCGTGTCGAGGATCGTTGGGTTCCCGTCCTTCGTTTCGCGCGACGCACGGAGTGCCAATTCCAGCGCTCTCGCGGGTTGCCGTAGTGAATCGAATTCCGACTTGAGCAGACCATCGGCGTAGTCGTTCCATTCAAACGGCCCTGAACCGGGCCTTTCAGCCAATGCGCGTAATAGTTCCAGTGCCTCGGCGTTGGTCTTTTCCGCATTCACCAGATCGCCGCTTTTCTTCATTTGAACGGCCATTCGGGTCAGCGTGAAGGCCAGCCCGGCTGGAGTTTTGGTTTCCGAGGGATCGATCGCCATAAGAGTCTGCATGGAAGCGACGGCTTGGCCATAGGCAGTCATCGCCTCAGCCCGGTTTCCCCGCGCAAGCAGGGCCTGCGCCCGGTACAGTTGCGTGAAAGAGGCCAAGCGGCGGAACTCGGTGTTATTCGGCTGCTCGGCCGCCAGAATATCCGCAAGACCGGTAGCTTTGGCTAGGATGGCCAGGGCTTCCGGAACCTCGGAACCGACGGTAAAGCGCGATTGGGAGTTCGCCCGCGCGTGGCTACTCAAAGAGCTAGGATCTTGAGTTGCGGGGCAGGCGAAACCGCCGTTCCCACATCGCCTCAAACTTTCCGGAAGAGAGTACGAAATCGGAGAGAATAAGAGAGTGAATTGGGCTCACGCGGGAACGGCTGTTTCCGCCGCATTTCTCGCGTCTCTGGTGGAATTTGTCGAGGCTTTAACCATCGTCCTGGCGGTTGGCGCAATTCGCGGGTGGCACTCCGCCCTAAGTGGCGCCGCCGCGGGTGTTGTGCTTTTAGCACTGCTTGTGGCTCTGTTCGGACCTGCGCTCGAGCGGATACCACTCCACACGCTGCAGGTTGTAATTGGGACGCTCCTGCTGCTGTTCGGGATGCGTTGGCTCCGGAAAGCTATTCTTCGCTCGGCCGGAGTAATTCGCCCGCATGATGAAACCGCGATCTATTTCAAAGAGACCGTGGAGCTGCGCAACGACGCGATTCTGGCCCCTGGAGCGCGCACAAGACTGGACTTCGTAGCGGTAGCGGCTTCCTTCAAAGCTGTGATGCTCGAAGGCCTGGAGGTCGTCTTCATCGTGATTGCCACGGGCGTGGGCGGTATGCTGATGCCGGCTGCGCTGGGCGCCGCCGCCGCGGGCGTACTCGTGATTCTGGTGGGCTTCGCGCTGCGAAGACCGCTGGCGCGCGTCCCGGAGAACATGCTGAAGTTCACTGTCGGTATCCTGCTCTCGGCATTTGGGGTCTTCTGGGTCGGAGAAGGTCTAGAATTTCCCTGGTGGGGTGAGGATCTGGCGCTGGTTGCGCTGGCGACCGGCTTTCTTCTGGTCTCCGCGGTTGCCATTGTTGCCGCAAGACGCGAAAGCTCCGTCGCGGCTCGTCCATGAAAGCGATTACGACGGCAATACGGGAACTCTGGGGGCTGTTTGTAGAGGACGCGAGCTTCACGATCGGTATCCTGGCCTGTCTCGCGTTGGCTATTTTCGTCTTTCCACGCCTCGTTGCAATCGCGCACTGGCGGGGGCCGCTGCTGTTTGGCGCTCTGGCCCTTATGCTGATCGAGAATGTCCGCCGCGGCGCACGGCCGTGACGACCGCGTGAATAAATACCACGAAAAGATCAGAACTCGTAGCGCAGGCTGAACTGGAATACTCTCGGCTTCGTCAGCACATCCACGTACTGGCCGAATTTGTTCGGATTCAGGATGTTGATGTTCAAGCGAGGGTGACTTCTCCCGATTTACGAAGGCCGCGTTTCTCGGCAAGGAAGGCAAGCAGACCGATGTCTTCGTCCGCTTTTCCACTGTTATTCACAGCGCCGGTTCACCTGAGATCGCGCGGGACCCGCGTGGTTTTGCGAGGCGGTTCTACACTGAAGAGGGCAACTACGATATTGTTGGGAACAATCTTCCCGTGTTTTTCATTCGCGACGCGATCAAGTTTCCCGACATGGTGCACTCGCTGAAGCCCTCCCCGGTGACCCACCGGCAAGAGCCCAACCGGTTTTTCGATTTCTTCTCGCACCAGCCGGAGTCCACTCAGATGCTCACATTTATCTATTCCGACATCGGCACGCCGGCGGACTTCCGGCAGATGGATGGGTTCGGTGTGCACGCGTTCAAATGGGTGAACGCAGAAGGTGAGGTTCGCTACTGAAGTACACGTGGAAGTCAATGCAGGGGCACAAGAACTTGAGCGCCGCGGAGACTGAAACAGTTGTGGGGTAAGAATGGGGAAATGCCACCGCCGACCTTTATGCGACGGTTGGCAAAGGCAACGACCCCAGCTGCGAACTTTTCGTGCAGACGCTTTCGCCGGCCGACCTGAACAAGTTCGAATTCAATCCACTCGACGCCATCAAGACGTGGCCAGAGAAAATCGCGCCGCTGATGAAAGTGGGCAAAATGACCCTCAATCGGATGCCGGATAACTTTTTTGAGGAGACGGAACAGTCGGTCTTCTCGCCTGCGAACATGGTGCCCGGAATTTAGCCCTCCGAAGATCGCCTTCTGCAGGGGCGGTTGTTCTCTTACTTCGATACGCAACGGTATCGGGTGGGACCGAACTTCCAGCAGTTGCCCATTAATCGGCCGGTGGCGAAGGCAGCCAACTACAACCAGAATGGGGCGCTGAGCGCTCGCGGCCAAAACTCCGAAGTGAACTACCAGCCGAGAGCGCCGATGGGGTCACCCTCGCCGATAGTCCTGGTTTGAAATACTCCGACCTGCCGCTAACAGGGACAACGGTGCAGGAGGCAATCGCAAAAGAGGACAACTTCGCGCAAGCCGGAGAACTTTACCGTTCGTTCAGCGAATCGGACCGCGAGCACCTGATCGCCAATCTGGCCGGCGATCTTTCGCAGGTTAAAAACCGCGCGCTTCAGCTCAAGATAGTTAGTTTCTTCTACCGCGCGGACCCCGACTATGGGACTCGTCTGGCGAAGGCGCTGAATGTAACCACAGCCGAAGTGGTTTCGGCGGCGCAGGCTTCCGATCTTTTCGATGCCGCGCGCAGGGACGACGTGACCGGGGCACGTGAACTATTGGCCTCGGGAGCCAACGTCTCGGAGCGCGATGCA
>JALYXS010000441.1 GCA_030946965.1 Acidobacteriota bacterium | reverse complement strand
ATTCTAGACAGCCGTCAGCGATATCTGGACACCAAGGCTGAAAATGAAGTCGCAACGCAAACCAACGTCACCGCCTGAATCGGACCTCCCATAACTAACGCGATTTTTTCTTGGCGGCCTTCCCCTTAGCCGCAGATTTCTTATTCTTTGCGGAAGACTTCTTTGTGCCCGCATGAGGCCGGCCTTTCCCGTCGCCGCCGTCGTCGACCACAATCTCCGGATCATTCTCCCAGGTTTTTCCATTTCTCACGACCATCGCCGAATATTTGAAGCCCTCGAACGCGGTTGACGATTTAACCTAGCCGGAGCGTGTATTGCCCTTTTGCAGCCCCATGGGAGAACTCGTTGAAAGGCGTCTGGTCCTTGAACAGTACCGAGAAATTTCCATCGGGGCTGGTCCAACTCACCGTACTCCCCCTTAGAATATGAACGACCTCGCCGCCGCCGGCTCCGTCCACGTCGTACGTAAAATGGCCCCGGTCGTCAACGTCGATCTCAATCGTTGCCGTCGCAGTGTTCTTTCTCATTTTGTAAATTCCTTCGCTTCGATTCGTTTCTGGATGGTTGCGAGGTTCGGATGATTTAGAGCCGAAATCGCGCGCGCTTTTTGTTCAAACGGGTATTCAGGAGGGGCGATTCGATCATCCCGGGTGGAAGAGACTTGAGAGCCACCAGACAGTTTAGCCGGAGATCGCGGGCCTGGTACACCACGCCCATGCCGCCCTGGCCGAGCTTCGACAAGAATTTCATAGTGCGAAATGACCTGTCCAATCATATTGCCCGCGTTCGAGTTCTATCCGGTGTTAATGGATTCTATCCAATTTCCCGTTCCGGGAATTTGACTCTCCCGTCTCCCTTCGGTACCCTGAAACTTCTGGTAGAGGTGCGGTGGCCATTAGTAGCGGGCGAGCATTCCGGATGAGCTTCGGATCGCCCGAATCGAAAGGGGCCTGCCGCCGAAACCTGTGCGGAGGCTCGTTTCGCGCCGGTTGGGGGAGCAGGTTAAGACCTGCCCACTGTCACCCGTTTTCGGGTGGAGCGCTATCGGGAAGTGGACGCACGCCCGCCGTTTATTCCCTTCTCGCACGCCTTCTCCAGGCATTTCGTGTTTATGAATGTCTTTGAGCTAACCCGGGCGCTGGTCGATATCGATTCCGTCACGCCGAATGAAGAGCGCGTTGGACTCTATCTATATGACTGCCTCACTCGCCTGACGGAAAGGTGTGCCGGCGTTATCGAGCGCATGGTCGTGGAACCGGGCCGCTTCAACTTATTCGCGCGCTTTGGGGATCGGCCCGTCGTCACGCTCTCGACGCATATGGATACGGTTCCGCCATTTCTGCCGTCGCGGGAAGACAGCGAGCGCATCTGGGGACGCGGCGCATGCGATACCAAGGGGATCATTGCGTCGATGATTTGCGCGGCGGAATCGCTGCTGGCGAAAGACGAGCGCGATTTTGGCCTTTTGTTCGTGGTGGGCGAGGAGAGGAACAGCGCCGGAGCGTATCACGCTTCGAAAAATCCGCGCGGCTCGCAGTTTTTGATCAACGGGGAACCCACCGGAAACAAGCTGGCGCTTGGATCGAAAGGGGCGCTCCGGTATGAAATCGTCGCGCGCGGCAAGGCAGCGCACTCGGCTTATCCGGAGTTGGGCGATTCGGCCATCGATAAATTAATCGATGCGTTGATGCGAATGCGTAAGTTGGAATTGCCGGTCGATGAGGTGTTGGGCGCGAGCACGCTCAATATCGGCGTGATTTCAGGGGGCTGCGCTCCGAATGTGATTGCCGATGAGGCTCGCGCGGAGATTATGGTTCGCCTGGTAGGCGATTCGGCCGAAACGCGAGCGTCTTTGCAAGCGGCCGCCGGCGATCTTGCGGAGTTGCGCGAAGTGCTTGAGATTCCCGCGTTGCGGCTCGGCAGCCTGCCGGGAATCGAGACCACGGTGGTCGCTTACACCACCGATATTCCGGCTTTCGGTGGAATGTGGGGCACGCCCTATTTACTGGGGCCAGGCACTATTCACGTGGCGCACACGCTCGAAGAAAATGTACCGAAAACAGAACTTATAGACGCCGTGCAGATTTATCAAAACATGATTAGGCAATTGAAAAATGGATAATCGAATCGAAGTCGGCGTGCTAGGCGCAACCGGGATGGTGGGCCAGCACTTCATCAAATTTCTTGAAAACCATCCGTGGTTTCGTCTCACGTGGCTGGGTGCAAGCGAACGTTCGGCGGGCAAGCAGTATCGCGACGTCGCGACCTGGCACCTGGGGGGCGTGACGCCTTCGGAGATAGCTGATCTGGTAGTGCAGGAATCGAAGCCGGACCACGCGCCGCGGTTGATTTTCTCCGCCATGGACGCATCGGTCGCGACCGAAATCGAGCGTGCGTTCGCGCGGGCGGGCCACGTGATTGTCTCGAATTCGCGCAATCACCGGATGGAGCGCGACGTGCCACTTCTGGTGCCGGAAGTGAATGCGGATCATCTCGGCCTGATTCCGGGTCAGCAGCGGGAACGCGGTTGGAAAGGGCAGATCGTCACCAACCCGAACTGTTCGACGGTGGTTCTGACAATGGCGCTCGCTCCGCTGAAGCCGTTCGGAATCGCGCGGGTGATCGCGACCACCATGCAAGCCATTTCGGGCGCGGGATATCCGGGCGTGCCGTCCGTCGATATTAACGCGAACGTGGTGCCTTATATCGGCGGAGAAGAAGAGAAGATGCAGCAGGAGACGCAGAAGATCTTGGGCGATTTTGCGGGCGGCCATATTCTTCCGCTCGATGCCGAAGTGAGCGCGCATTGCAATCGCGTGCCGGTGCTCGACGGGCATACTGTTACGGTCTCGGTAGAGTTGAAATCGAAGCCTTCGCCCGAGGACGTTATACAAGCCTTTGAGCAATTCGCCGGCGAGCCGCAGAAGCGCAAGCTTCCGAGCGCGCCGGCCCAGCCGGTGATGTATATGACGCAGCAGGACCGGCCGCAACCGCGCAAGGACGTGGAGCGGGAGCGGGGCATGGCCACGTTCATCGGAAGACTGCGCGATTGCCCGGTGCTCGGTTATAAATTCGTGGCGCTAGGGCATAACACGGTGCGGGGAGCGGCGGGAGCGGCCGTGCTAAACGCAGAATTGATGTATTCCGAAGGCATGCTCGATTGATTGTCATGAAGTTCGGCGGCACTTCCGTCGAATCGGCCGCGGCGATTGAACGTGTTGCCGGTATCGTGGGCGCCCGCGCGGAACGGCATCCGATCGTCGTCGTTTCCGCGATGGGAAAAACCACCAACCGCCTGCTGGCTATCGCGCAGACGGCGATTTCGGGCAACCGCGAAAACTACATCGCCCAGATTCACGATCTTCGCGATTACCATTCCCGCGAGGCGCGCCACGTAGTCGCGTTGGGTGAGCGCGCGGAACTCGATCGCGCGCTCGACGGCTTTTTCCAGGAGCTGACGGAACTCGTGAAGGGTCTAGCGGTCTTGGGTGAACTGACGCCGCGCTCGATCGATACCATCTCCAGTTACGGCGAACGCCTTTCGAGCTATATCGTTACGCTCGCTTTCCGGCACTTCGGCATGCCGTCCGTGCATGTGGACGCGCGCAGAGTGATCGTGACGGATCGGCGGCACACTCAAGCGGCGCCGATTCTGCACGAGACGTACGCGCGGCTCGCGGTCCTGTTGCCGCCCCTCGCGGCGGATAACATTGTGGTGATGG
>JALYXS010000430.1 GCA_030946965.1 Acidobacteriota bacterium | reverse complement strand
ATGCGTTTGCGAAGTAGGCGAAAGTGTCAGAGTCTGACAGTGCCGAAATGTACCACGGGCAAGCGGATTTGTGGCGGTCTTGATTCACCCTTTAACATTCCAGCGCTTAACAATGCTGGCGCCCAGAGTTACGTTTACGCCAATCGAGTCGCTGAGCAGGGCAGGATCGTAGCACGTTTATACATTTCAGTAGCACTATGGAACACATCGCGGGGGCCTGCACTATCGGCCCAGCGCCCTAAATCCATTCTTTTTATAAAGATGACCGCATAAAGCGCGCGATGCTTTGCCGATTCGCAGTACTCGCCATCCGGCCCCTAAACGTGATGCCCTCAAGTCAACATAGCCTGTCAAACCAACGGCTTAGCATCTTATTCGGTACGTCGTAGCGGGTATGGCTTCTTTATGTCAGTCACTGACATATATTCACGCTTAGTGCAGGTGCTGGTACACGCAATTACCATTGGCCTCCAGCAATCCGCCGAAAGCGGCAACTCGACGCGCCCTCTTGATGTAGCGGTTCATGGGAGCGGTTGCTCAATCATCATCAGTCGGTACAGGGACTTTCACAGGGACTGTTGTTCAAAACCGAGATCACCCCTTATCAGTCGGGCATAAAGTGAGTTTGACTAAATCCATTTGCATTAATCTTTTAGCGCAACCGCTAACAGCCGAGCCTACCAGTGAGCAATCCCATTCCCACGACTCTTAATCACTAGGGTGTAGGTTCGATTCCTACCGCGCTCACCATCTCGAACCCTCCAAATACCGCCATTCCGTCAAACCTTTCTAACGCCATTTTGGGAACGGTTATCCTGTCCGTATGGGTTTTGAACAGTATCACGAACCGGCGGGCGAACTATCTCAGGACGTGCGGACGTTCGCGCGCATGATCATGAACCTGATGGAGGAAGCCGAGGCGATCGATTGGTACGAGCAGCGGATTTCGCTCGAGAAAGACAAAGACGCGAAAGCGATTATGAAGGACGCGCAGAAAGAGGAGTTTAAGCACTTTGGAATGAATCTTGAGTTTCTCCTGCGCAAGAAGCCGGAATGGCGCGAGATCCTGAAGTTGATTCTTTTTCGCGACGGCGACATCGTTGAGCACGGCGAAGAGGCCGAAAAGGCCTCGGACTAGCCGGGCGGGCCGGATCACAAGATTCCGGCAAGTTTTCCTTCCAGCGATTCATCGGGTTGGACCGATAACCAGTTCCGCGCTGGACGTCGATCCCCATAAGATCGGACCAGCAAGCCCCGCACTTCTCAAACGTCAGCCATTACTCCTCATGGCGGGGCTCGCAAGGATCCGATGCAATCAAACGCGCGAGTCGCGCTCGCCTATAAAAGCCATTCCACCCACAATCGGGCCAGTCATTTCGGGCTCGGTGTCACTGCCCTCAACAACGCAAAAGTCCTCCGGAAAAACGGCATTGCGGCGGAGGTCTGGCCAGTCGAAAGCGCCTCCGAGCTGCGCTGCCGTTTGGACCGCGCGCTACGGGACGACGCTCCCGTAACTCACGTGGTTATGTCGGCGCCATGGATCGCCTCGGCCGATTGGCAAGCGCTTTCGACCGCCTTCGGCGATACGCGCTTCGCGGTTACGTGCCATTCGAACCTGGGCTTCCTGCAGGCCGATCCTTCAGCGGTGCGCCTGGTTCGCGAAGGAATCGAAATTGAACGGGCCTCTTGGAACTTCCACGTGGCGGGCAACAGCCACCGGTTCTGCGACTGGGTTACGAAGACGTTCAACGCCGCGTGTTCGTATCTGCCGAATCTTTATTACGTGGATCTCGGCCACGTTCCGAAGCCTTCGCGCTTCCATGGCGGAACGTTGCGAATCGGCGCGTTTGGCGCGACCAGGCAATTGAAAAATCTGGTCAGCGCGGCAGGCGCCGCCATGCAATTATCGAGCGACCTGAGAACCGATGTCGAACTTTGGGTTTCCGCCAGCCGGTATCGGCATGGAGACTCCACCACTTCCGCGATTCGCGAAATGACGTGCGGTACGCCCCGCATGAAGCTGATCGAGAACGGCTGGCAATCCTGGCCGCAATTTCGGGAAACGGTCGGGCACATGCATTTGCTGATGCAGCCGAGTTACACCGAGACTTTCAACGTAGTAACGGCCGACGGCGTTGCGGAGGGCGTGCCATCGGTGGTTTCGGAAGCGATCGATTGGGCGCCGGACGAGTGGAAGGCGCGGGTGGACGATGTGGCCGACATCGCGCGCGTCGCCCGCGAAATTCTCGACGACCGCCGCGCCGCGTCGAAAGGCTGGCGCGCGCTCGAGAAGCACAATTCGCGGGCTCTTGAGGCGTGGCTCGACTTTTTGAAGGCTCCAGTTCGCCAAAGCTGGTGGAATCGTCTGTTCTGATGAACGATCTTGAGGCACTGGATCGGGATGGGCCGGAACAGGATCAGATGCAGCAAGGCCAGCGCCTGGAGCTCATCGGCGCGTTGACAGGCGGCATCGCGCACGATATCAACAATCAATTGATGGTCATTCTGAACCATCTTGACTTTTGCCTTCGAGGCCTCGATCCGGAAAATCCCACGCACGCGAGCCTCTCCGTCGTCCAACGCGCCGCCCTGCGCTGCGCCGACATGACGGCCCGCCTGCTTCGATTCAGCCGGAAATCCGAACCGCTATTGAAGTCGACGCAATTAGCCGACGTTCTCGAAGAGACGAAGCGGTTCTTGCGGGACGTGATGCCGCGCTCGGTCAAGCTTTGCTTTTGCATTTGGCCAAACCTGCCGATGGTCTGCGCGGACGCCACGCAGATTCAGCAGGTCCTCGTGAATCTTTCGGTGAACGCGAGAGACGCGATGCCCAATGGCGGGAGCCTCGAAATCCGCGCGGACGCCATCCCTGGTTTTGTCGTCCTCTCGGTATCCGACACGGGCGCGGGCATTCCACCGGAGCTGCAAACCAAAATCTTCGAGCCGTTCTTTACGACGCGTGGCGAGACGGGCGGGACGGGACTCGGGTTGGCCATGGTAGCGGCCATCGTCCAGATCCACAAAGGATCGATTGACGTTTCGAGCGTTCCCGGAGTGGGCAGTTGTTTCCGCATCAAGCTGCCGGTCGAGTGCGGCAAAGCCGAACTGCCTGGCGAGAGCGTCGCGGCGAGCGGAGCTCCCGAAAGAGGTTGCGTGCTGGTTGCCGATGACGACGACCTTGTCCGGCGGGTGGCCGTCAATATCCTCGCGATCCACGGATACAAGGTGTTGGAGGCGAATAACGGTGTAGAGGCCGTTCGCGTTTTTCAGGAGAATGCCGGACTGATCGACCTGGCGTTCTTCGACGTCACCATGCCGAAAGCGACAGGAGTGGAAGCGCTTTCCCGGATACGCGCGGAGCATCCGAATGTCAAAGCGTTGTTGACCAGCGGTTACGACGTGCTTGTTGGCGGGCCGTTCCTTCCGAAGCCCTACACTTCCGCGGAGCTTATGGAGAAGGTGTGGGAGTTGTTGGGCGGCGATATTCAGTGACCTCCCGATCGATTCGAGCGTCGTTCCAGTCCAGCAGCCCGCTCATCCGCCGCGCCACGGCGTGCAGTTCATCGAAGGTCCACCGGCGTTCGTAGCCCCAGTAGGTGCTGACATGAAGCACATCCGAAAGGCGCCGCGCCATTTCATGGGTTACGGCGAAGACGACGGGATCGCTTCCGGAACGTTCGGTCAAAGGCGCGATCGCGGTGGAACATTTTCCCACTAAGCCGGGTGCGATACCGGCGCAGATCATGTCCACGGCTTCTTCGCTCATGGCCCGGTAGGTTGTGTACTTGCCGCCGGCAACGTGAACGGTTCCATCGTCCGATTTCCAGATGCGGTGCTCGCGGCTGGTTTCAGTTGGCGAGCCGGAGTGGTCGCGCAAGAGCGGACGCAGCGAACTATAGGTCGAAATGGGAGCGTCAGCCGCGGCATGGGGGAATAGCCGTCGCACAATTCCTTGCAGGTATTCAATCTCGCTTTCCGCGATGTGGACATCGTCGGCGCCCCCGGCGTGATCTACGTCCGTGGTGCCCACGAGCGTTGTTCGATTTCCCCACGGGATCAAAAAGACAACGCGTCCCGACGGCTCAAAAGACGCGATGGCTTCCTCGCCCCGAGTCACTCGCGGGATCACGATGTGCGATCCGCGAACCAGCCGCAGTGGCGCGCCGGGAGACCAAGCGCCTCTCGCATCCACCACTTTGCGCGCTCGAATCGAAAAAGATTCCCCGGTAAACGAGTCGATTGCCTCGACTCTGTCAACCTCAACATCGCTCGCGGCGGCATAGTTGGCGACGACCGCTCCAAGTCTTTCCGCGTCGAAAATATTTTCAAGCACCAACTTCGCCGAATTCACTTGGGCATCGTGGAATAGCAATCCGCCACGAAGTCCTTCGCGCGAAAGTTCCGGTTGGACGCTTTCAACTTCCCGGCGGGAGAGCGACCGGTGCCGCGCGATGTTGCGGCGCCCCGCCAGAAGATCGTACGCCCACAGGCCCGCGCCCAAATAGAATCGCGAAACGCGGTCATAAGCCGGAATTAGGAACGGCCGTGGATGCACCAGGCCCGGCGCGATTTGTAATAGCGTGGCGCGCTCCTTCAACGATTCGCGCACCAGGCTAAACTCCAGGTTCTTTAAGTACCGGAGGCCGCCGTGAATGAGTTGCGAGTTCTTGCCGCTGGTTCCCGACGAGAAGTGATTCTTCTCGATCAGCGCCAAGCGGACGGGAATTTTGTTCTCGACGGAGCGCAGGGCGATATCGCGGGCGATGCCCGCGCCGTTGATGCCCCCGCCTAAAATCAGTAC
>JALYXS010000426.1 GCA_030946965.1 Acidobacteriota bacterium | reverse complement strand
ATTCTCCGCCCCAGACGACCAGCGTTTCATCCAGCAGTCCGCGTTCTTTTAAATCTTGAATCAGCGCCGCGCATGGCTGATCCACGTCCTTCGCCTGCCCCGGAAGCTGCTTCGGCAAAAAATTGTGCTGATCCCAGCCTCGATGGAAAAGCTGCACGAACCGCACGCCCCGCTCGGACAGCCTTCGCGCCAGCAGGCAATTCGCGGCAAACGTTCCGGGCTTGCGCGAATCCGGTCCGTACATCTCAAACGTGCGCGCCGGTTCCTTCGAAAGATCCACCAGTTCCGGAACCGAACTTTGCAGCTTGAACGCCATCTCATACTGCGCGATGCGGGTCGAAATCTCGGGGTCGCCAAACTGATCGAGCTCCACCTTATTCAACTGCGCCAAATCGTCGATAAAGCGGCGGCGGGCTTGCGCCGGAAAACCGGGAGGGTCCGATAAATACAGCACCGGATCGCCCATCGACCGGAACTTCACGCCTTGATACTTGGTGGGCAGAAAGCCGCTTCCCCACTGCCGGTCGGCGAGCGGCTGATCGTTCGCGTTTCCGCTGCCTTGGGAAATCATCACGACAAAAGCAGGCAAGTCCTGGTTCTCGCTGCCGAGTCCATAGGACAGCCAGGCGCCGATCGAAGGCCGCCCCGCAATCTGAAATCCGGTCTGGAAAAACGTGACCGCCGGATCGTGATTGATCGCCTCCGTGTACATCGATTTGATGAAACAGATATCGTCGGAAACTTTCGCGAGATGCGGCATGAGTACGCTGACCCATGCGCCCGACTGGCCATGTTGCGCGAATTGGAATAAGGATGGCGCGACCGGGAAACTGGTCTGCGTGGAGGTCATGCCGGTTAGCCGCTGACCGCCGCGAATCGATTCCGGCAGCTCCGTTTTCGCGAGATCTTTCAGACGCGGTTTGTAATCGAACAACTCCATCTGCGACGGCCCGCCTGATTGGAACAGGTAGATGACGCGCTTGGCTTTAACCGGAAGTGGCGGCGCGCCATCGGCTAGCAAAGAGGAAAGCGCCGTCAAGCCAAGCCCGCCTCCCGCGGCTTTTCCAAAAAATTCCCGCCGGTTCATTGCTTTCTCATTGCTTTCTCATTGCTTTCTCATTCTTTGCTCACCGTCACATCCAAGTTCAAAATCAAACTCGCCACGGTTGAATACGCCGCCAAGTCAATAGCATTCGCGCCGGCGCCGTCCACATACTTCGCCGCCTTCTCCGGATCGGTCTGGAACATATCGCGATAATAGCGATAACTCGAAAGCAAAATCTCACTTTCACGCCTCTTCGGATGCCGCGCGGTCGCCAGCCGGAACGCAAAGTCGATCCGTTCCGGCGCCGTGCCGCCGCCCTCGCGCATCATCCGCTGGGCCATCGCCCGCGACGCTTCCAGATACGTCAAATCGTTCATCAGATTCAGCGATTGCAGCGGCGTATTCGTCCGCACTTCGCGAACCGCGCAAGCTTCCCGTCCCGGCGCGTCGAAATTCATCATCGCGGGAGGCGGCGACGTGCGCTTCCAAAATGTGTACAAGCTGCGGCGATGCAATCCATCGCCCGTGTCCGGTTTGTAATCTTCGCCGCCCGTCAATTCTTTCCAGAGGCCCGGCGGCTGATACGGTTTCACCGAAGGACCGCCAATCTTTTCGACCAGCAACCCCGAAATTGCGAGCGCCTGATCGCGGATCACCTCCGCCGGGAGCCGCAACCGCGGACCGCGCGCCAGTAAACGGTTTTCGGGATCTTTCTGGATCGATTCCGGCGTCGTCTCCGATGATTGCCGGTATGTCGCGCTCAGCACGATGGTTTTTTGGACAGCTTTCATGTCCCAGCCGGTTCGAACGAATTCGGTTGCCAGCCAGTCGAGCAGTTCGGGATTCAGGGGCGACTCGCCTTGGGAACCGAAATCTTCGACCGTCTTTACCAGACCCGTTCCGAAGTACATTTGCCAGAAACGATTTACAGTCACGCGCGCGGTGAGCGGATTCCCTGGGTCGACGATCCACTTCGCCAGACCGAGGCGATTAGTGGACGCCCCGGCAGTCAACGCGGGCAGCACCGATGGCACGCCTGGGGACACCTTCTCTCCCGGACGGTCATAGGAACCGCGAATCAAAACGTGGGTCTCGCGCGGAGCCGGACTTTCCCGCATCACCATCACGGTCGGAAAACCCGCCATCAACGAGGCGCGTTCGGCCCGCAGATCCAGAACCTGCCGGCGCGCGTCCCGCATCGGCGCCGGCGCGTAGGAATCGAGGTAGCACCAACGCAGTTTGTTGGACTGTGCGGGCGTTCTCATCCGCGGCGCGATCTTCGCGATTTCGCTTATCGATTGCGGAGCGGCAAGCACGGCCGCCTCTTCGGGCGTAAGCGCCGCGTGATAAATGCGCACGCGATTGATGGAACCCCGGAACCGGTTCGCGGGACCGAGGCCCGCGCCAATCCGGAGCGGCTGCTTCAGCGCGAACGTCTGGTTTAGAACGTCGAGATCGACCTTGAGCTTGAGCGGCTCGCCATTCAAATAAATATGGATTCCACTTGCCATCCGCGAACCGTCGTAGGTCAACATCACGTGCGACCATTGGTTCATCGGAACGGTGGATTCGCTCAGGACTCGCGCGCCATCGTCCAGCCAGCGAAGCGCCAGCGCGCCTAACAAGTGTCCGTCTTTTAAGTACAGCCCGAGACCTTGACCCTCCGTTTCGTCCTGCGCGCGGCTGACAATCGCGCCCGTTGGATTTTCGGGATTGATCCAAGCCGAAAGCGTGAACGAATCGTAAAAACCGAAATTCGCGACGTCAGCGCCCTCGAAGGATCGTTTGCCATCGAAGCTGCCAAGCTCTTGCGGAAGCGGAAACAGAGCCGCAACCCCTCGCGATTCCGCCCAATCCAATTCGGGTTGCCCGGCGAGCGCAGCCTCCCAAGCGGATTGCGTCGTCACGATTTCCGGTTCCAGCTTCGCGATGGTAGTTTCCGCCCCGCTGAGTTTTCTGTCGAGCGCCTGTAGCTTGCGCTCGTCTTCGGGTGTCGGCGCAGCCATTACGGGCGGCGAATTGCCGTACTTAAAAGCCATCCCCCGTTCGGGAACGTTGTTGAAGAACGCAAAAAAACGGTAGAAATCTTTTTGCGGGAACGGATCGTATTTATGGTTGTGGCAGCGCGCGCAACCGAGCGTCACGCCCAGCCACACGGCCGAAGTGGTCTCCACGCGATCGACCACATACTCGACCGCATATTCCTCAGGAATGATTCCGCCCTCGCCGTTCCCCCGGTGATTACGGTTGAATCCAGTGGCCAGAATTTGGCTTCTGGTCGCGTTCGGCAGCATGTCTCCCGCGATCTGCTCGACGGTGAATTTGTCGAACGGCATGTTGCGATTGAACGCGTCGATCACCCAATCGCGCCATCGCCACATGGAACGCTCGCCATCGGTTTGGTACCCGTTGGTATCGGCGTAGCGCGCCGCATCGAGCCAGCGGACCGCCATCCGTTCCCCATAGCGCGGCGATGCGAGAAGACGGTCGACAACCTTCTCGTAAGCGCTCGGCGCCGTGTCGTGGACGAACGCTTCGACCTCGGCGGGAGTGGGCGGCAATCCGGTAAGGTCAAGCGCTACGCGGCGAATAATGGTGCGGCGATCAGCCTCTGGGGAAGGCTTCAGCCCCGCGCGATCCAGCTTCGCCAGTACGAAAGAATCGATGGCGTTTTTCGGCCAGCGCGCATCGGAGACGGACGGCAGCGCCGGTCTTTTCGGAGGGATGAAGGACCAATGATCCTGCCATCGCGCTCCCTGTGCAACCCATTGCGTGAGGAGATCGATCTCGCGACCGGTCAACTTCGCGGCGCCCGACCAAGCCGGAGGCATGCGCGTTTTTTCGTCGCCGTTGATGCGGTGAATCACCTCGCTCTTCGCGGGATCGCCCGGGACGACGGCGAAGCGCCCGCCGAGATCGGCTTTCGCGCTTGCTTCGGAATCGAGGCGGAGTTTACTGGTACGCTTCGCCTGATCCGGACCGTGGCACGCGTAGCAGCGGTCGGATAGGAGGGTGCGGATGTCGCGATTAAATTCGACTGAATCGGCGGCGAAGGCGCTGCCCGAAGCCGCGAGGGAAAATATAAATACGGCGGTCCTGGGGAACGGGAAGCGCATGGCCTTTGGGTGGAGTCTTAACAGCAATTGTATACCTTGAGGCGTGCATCGCGGATGCTACAATACGAAAGTTGTAGTTGCCACGGGACGCGGGCGCGTAGCTCAATTGGCAGAGCAAGTGACTCTTAATCACTAGGTTGTAGGTTCGATTCCTACCGCGCTCACCAGCAGAATCAGTGACTTACAAATTAGTTGACGATATGTTTCGTGTGAGGTGTGGGTGATTTTGTGGGTACCTCATCCAACTTCTCCGATTTTGGCGCGCTCAAAGACTCTACCGCGGTTCGTTTGGCCGCCATGCGGATGTGGGAGTAGCGCTGGAGCATTGCTCGGCTCATATGCCCCATGATGTCCATCATCGTGGATTCAGGTACCCGGCTTCAGCCATCTTCGTGGCTGCTGCTGCGTGTTGATATGCGGACGATTTATGGCATGATCGAACGCGAAGAGTTGCCCTCGATTAAGGTCGGTCGGGTAATTCGAATCCCAAGCGACGCAGTTGAGAGCTTGCTTCGTAAGAAGCCA
>JALYXS010000421.1 GCA_030946965.1 Acidobacteriota bacterium | reverse complement strand
GAGACGCCGGTCCTGATCGATACCATGTTCGGCGGCCGCATGCGGCGGCTGATGATTCATGCGGATCGCAACGCGTTCTTCTATGTGCTTGACCGCGAAACCGGCGAGTTTCTCCTCGGCAAACCCTTCGCGAAGCAGACTTGGGCGAAGGGACTCGACACGCGCGGGCGGCCCATCGTAATTCCCGGCACGGACCCGACCCCCGAAGGTGTGTATATCTGTCCCGACGCTTCGGGCGCGACCAATTGGGCGTCTCCCTCCTGGTCTCCGGCGACCAAGCTTTTCTATATCGCCGCGCGGGAATCTTGCGCTGTTTATACGAGTACGACGAAAGACCCCAAGCCTGGCGATCCGTACGTCGGCTCCGGCCAGAAAGAGGATGCCAGCCAGTTTCCCGGCGCCATCCGGGCGATCGATCCTCAAACCGGCGACGTCAAATGGAATTTCAATCTGCAACAAGGGTCGTGGTCGGCAGGCGTGCTCGCCACGGGTGGCGGTGTCGTCTTCGCGTCGTCGAAAGACGGAAACCTCATCGCTCTTGACGCCCTCAACGGAAAAGAATTGTGGCATTACCAGACTGGCGCGGAGATCAGGAGTTCACCCATTTCGTATAGCGTCGATGGGCGGCAGTATGTTGCCGTCTCCACCGATTCGGCGCTGTTCACTTTCACGCTCCCAAAATGATCTAATATGGCGATGCGAAAGCTTTCGTTACCTCTTCTGGTTTTGGTTCTGGGGATTGCCGCTTGCACGCGGCATAGCTATTCAAGCGGCTATTCAAGCTCCGATGGCAGCGTCGTCATCGACCAGAAAGGCAAAGATTCCAGCTCGATGAAAATCACCGGGCGCGATGGCAAGCAAGTCTCGATCGACATGAACACGGGCTCAATGCCGGCCGATTACCCGAAGGACGTGCCCGTTTATAATGGAGCAACAGTAGTAATTTCGCAGGCCATGAGCAAGAAAAATGGCAGTCACATCATGCTCGAAACCACCGATTCCGCCGCGAAAATTACCGAATATTACAAGAAAGAGCTCGATGCCAACGGCTGGAAAACGGAAGCCAGCATGGATATGGGCGCGATGAGCATCATCACGGCACATAAGGATCAGCGGCAGCTCGTGATACAGGTGGTTGGCGATAACAATAAGCGCTCGATCAACCAGACGTTGGCCGGCAAGGACTGAACGCTCTTAATGAAAATCACTCGATGAAAATTACCAAAGTGGAAGCGATTTATCTTCGCCAGCCGGAAGTTAAATTTCAGTGCGATAGCGGACAGGACGCGCTAATCGTGCGAGTCGAAACCGACGCGGGCATTACGGGAATCGGTGAAGTCGATTCGAACCCGATGGCGGTAAAGGGGGCTATCGAAGGTCCGTTCTCGCATACCACCGCCACGGGTTTAGCCCAAGTCTTGATTGGTGAAGATCCGTTCGAAACGGAGATGCTCTGGCACAAAATGTACCGCGCCAATATCTATGGCGGGCGCCGGGGCGCGGGTTTCCACGCCATTAGTGGTATCGATATCGCGCTTTGGGATATCAAGGGGAAAGCTTTGGGCCTCCCAATCTGGAAGCTGCTGGGCGGGGGTTTCCACAAGAAAATGCGCTGCTATGCGAGCTCGCTGTTTGGGGCGACTCCGGAGAAGACCGGGGAACTCGCGTGCCGCTACCGCGACCAGGGATTTACGGCCGTGAAGTTCGGCTGGGATCCGATGGGCCAGGACGAGAAGACGGATATCGCCCTTGTGCGGGAAGGCCGCAGGGGCTTGGGCGCCGAGGCCGACCTGCTGATCGACGCTGGACTTGTCTACGATTCCAAAACAGCGTTGCAGCGCGCCCGCGCCTTCTCCGAGTACAACATTTACTGGTTCGAGGAGCCGCTTCGGCCGGACGATTACGAAGGCTACCGCAAGCTCGCCGAAGGGACCGACGTTCGGATCGCCGCCGGTGAAGAGGAGAGCGGCAGGCAATCGTTCCTCGACCTGATGGATCGGGGCAAGATCGATGTAGTGCAAGTGGATTTGACCCGCTGCGGCGGATTCACCGAAGCGATGAAAATTGCGGCGCTCGCGTGGGACAGAGGGTTGCCCGTGGCGAATCACGGCTTCACAACGTATATAAATGTTACTGCCGCGCTGCACTGGTTGAACTCCATTCCGAACGCGCTCATCTGCGAATTCGTTGCCGAGGAGGAAACCAATTTGCGCGAATCGATAACTCGTCAAAAACTGCGGGCGGTAGATGGATATCTCGATATCCCATCCGAACCGGGGCTGGGGATCGATTTGGATCCAGCCGGGCTGGAGAAATACGCGACGGCGTAAGCTTCCCCTGGAGGATTAAGCTTTGCCGCTTCCGAAGGCAATAACAAAGTAGTTCGCCGCCGTCGTTCCCGCATTGCGCCACCCATGCTCCACGTTTGAGGCGGCATAAGCAATGGAACCGGGCCCAAGGGTGGTCTTGCGGCCGTCGATAGTAAATTCCAAAGTGCCTTCGCGAATGAAAATTGCTTCATCGTGAAGGTGGCGATGCGGCGGGTGCGGCGCTTCTCCCGGGGCCAATTCGGTCTGGTGTACCTCAATAGCGCAACCGGAATGCGTTTCCCCTTTGAATCCCGCCCGCGAACGATTCCGTCCATTTTCTTTGACTGGCATGCCGGCGAAGTTGAGCGTTTGGGAAGCCAATGGCGATGTCTGAGCGCCAGCCCCGGAAACAGCGAATAGAGGAAGTAGTAGGTGAAAATCTCTGCGTGAGTAATTCAACAATTTATCTCCTGGCAACCTTTGAAAAGTGTACACCTTCCGGTGCGACGATCGCTGTTTGGGCCATGTACGTGCTAGTGAAAAGCGTGAAATTGCCGATCGGTTTACATTGTGGGAATCAAGACCGAAGGCGATGCAACAAGTTCTCTAAAGGAGAGATCTAAATGTCTATCATTGCGTGGATCGTTCTTGGGTTGATTGCCGGATTTATCGGTAGCAAGCTCGTCAATAAAAGCGGTGAGGGATTGATTCTCGACATCGTGCTCGGGATTGTCGGCGCGATTGTCGGCGGTTTCATTTTCCAGGCTTTTGGCGCTTCAGGCGTAACGGGCCTAAATCTTTACAGTCTGCTTGTAGCCGTGGTCGGCGCAGTTTTGTTTTTGGTCGTTTACCACGCGATCTTCCGGCGAGCGTAGTAAAAGTTCGTCTAGGCCGCCTAACACTCCAACTGGGTGTTAGGCGTTGAATCGCAGTTTACCGACAACCCAAACCCAAAAATGAGACGTTTTCAAATACTGATCGCTACAGCTATCTTTTCAAGCCTCTTTCTCTTGAATTCGCCCCTCGCTCTAGCGGACGTTGGCGTTGTCATTTACGAAAGTAAGGGTGTAGACGCTAGGCGCACCGATACCGGCCACATCGCCTTGATCTCGACAATTCTTTGCGCCGAGGGAATCGATCGTTTACGCGCGTGCCGCCCTGGCGAACCTGCGGGAGTGGTCATTACCCGATACGCCAATTTAGCGTCGAACTATACAAAAACGGTTTTCGTTACGCCAATACTCGACCACTTTTCAGCTACCGGCGATCCCGGCCTTGTACCAGCGCTTAGCAGCGGAGGCACGCTCGAGTCAATGCAGATCGAATACTGGCGCCGTCATTTAAGAACCTATTTTCCTCCGCTTTCTCAAAAAGAGTATCAAGCCATGAAGGCTCAGAGCGAGAAGTTCGATGGGGCGCGTCTGGTCCGCCAGGTGATGACCTTCGAATTCTTAGGGACCGTGCTTGGTTCCCACAAGAAACATTACCCCACCGAACCGTTTGCCATTATAGATCCGGCCACCCGCGAGCTAATCCCGAACGGCCGTTGGCGCGAGGCTGTCGGAGTGCAACACATGCGGAATGCCGTAATCGTCACGGCGGCCGCCACCCCGGTGCAAGAGATGGCTTTGATCGATTACATTCACGGCCCGGACGTTCAGCCTTTTCAAGTCTTGACAAATAACTGCTCGGATTTCGTGAAATACGGCCTGATGGCGGTATATGCCGATTCTGGACTGCGCTTTCGGCCCCGCTCGCTACAAGTGGCCGATGCGTGGATTACCAGTCCTATCTCGGTGGCAACAGACTTTCTGAATTTCGTGAAACGGGAAAAATTACCAATTGCGGTTACAGCGGCGCCGATGTTCGCGGGGACTCGCCGCGTGAGTGCCCCGATTACTTCTATCAGTCGAGGCGCGCTGATTCCGAATACCAGCCAGGGAAAAATCGCGTTTGCCCTGAAAGTCTATATCAATACTTTGAACCCGTTGCTCGGGCTCACTTCGTTCGCGGTCGATGGAGTGTCTCGTTTTGCCGATTTGCAGGAGTTGGTACACCAGCGCGGGGGCGGAGACCTCTCCTCGATCGAAAACCGGATTGTGTTGGACCCGCAAAGTTCTCCCGAAACCCGCAAAACACTTCGGCGTGAACAGAATCGCGTGTTCGGCGCCTCTTCCTGCTGGAGTGCCAAGCGGGAACAGTTTGCCACGCTCGCCGCGCAGGCGGCCGAATTCGGAGTGCTTACGCCCGCCGAAGATAAGTTGCTATTGAAACGAAGCCGGCCATTTCTTCTGCCGCGCCTCTACGAAAGCAATGCAGCGGCGCGTCACTCCGGCGGCATTTTGATGGCGGGCATGCAGGATTGTCTGCCGCCTGATACTCATGACGCCAGCCCCGGTTGTGGTACGTCCGAACCGGTCAGGGCGGTGCCGCTTCTGAGTAGCCGAGCCGAGGCGGGATTCGTGCCGGGGCGGGCGGAAATTCAGGCCATGGCGCAGTCGAACGACCGGATGCGGCAAATTACGGCGTTCAAGTTGATCGCTTCGGTTATCAATTACGATCTGTCGGTCGAACCGGCCTCTCGCCGTATTTCGGAGCGCTTCGACCCCGATTGGCAGCTATTGCTAAACGTCGCCGAAAAGAACGGACTTCGAGTTGGATCGAATGGCGGCGTCCGCGAAAGCATAGGTGAGTGCTCCTGCCGCGAATTCGATGCGGGCCAATCGAAGATCGATTCGCTCGGAGAGGAAAGGCGGCCGTTGCAGCGCCTCGCCAGACAGGGCAGAGAGCTGCTTCACGGCCCGACCCGCTAAAGATATAATTCAATCGAATGGACGTTTATGACGAGCTGATCCGCTTGCGGCGGCTCGGGCAGAAATCCGCCATCGCCACCATCGTGCAAGTGCACGGTTCCATACCCAGTTTCGAAAGTGCCAAGCTTCTGGTGCGCGAAGATGGCTCGATGATTGGGACGATTGGCGGCGGCTGCGTGGAAGCCGAAGTCTGGAATGCCGCTCGCGAAGTGATGGAAACCGAGAAGTCCCGGCACCTGACCTTTAATCTGGGCCAGGATGCGGCTCACGACAACGGCTTGATCTGCGGCGGGCAGCTCGATGTGTTCGTGGAACCGGTGATCCCGATGCCGCGCGCATTCATATTCGGAGCGGGGCATATATCGAAAAGCTTATCGAAAGTCGCGGCCATGGCCGGCTTCTCTCCCAGCGTTGTCGACAATCGCGAAACCTTCGCGAATCGCGATCGCTTCCCCGAAGCCGACGAGATTTTCGCGGAAGAATACGAGGAAGTTTTTCCCAAGCTGAATATCGTCGAGACTAGTTACATCATCATCGTGACGCGCGGCCATCGCGACGACATGCGCGTGCTTCGCTGGGCCGTGACGACACCGGCGCGTTACATCGCGATGATCGGCAGCAAGCGCAAGGTTTTCAGCGTGGTGAAGGAGCTTGAGAAGGAAGGCATTCCGCGCACCGCCATGGAGCGAGTGTTCGCTCCGATGGGCTTCGATATAGGCGCTGTTTCTCCCGAAGAGATTGCAATTTCCGTGGCCGCCGAGATGATCGCGGTTCGACGGAATCCGGATGCGGATTGGCGCGCGCTTTCGAAATCCATTTTTGTGGATGAGCACCTTCGTTCGTTGCTGAAGTGAGGTCGCGGTGAGGCGTGTGGTGAAACCCGCCGGACTTATTCTCTCCGCCGGCGAATCCCGCCGCATGGGTCGCGCGAAGGCGCTGCTTCCTTTCCATGGCGAGACCTTTCTCGACGGGTTGATCTCGCGCTTCGCGGCCTTTTGCGATCCCGTAATTGTCGTGTTGGGCCATCAACCCGATTCCATCCTGGCTGGAATCCAGCGCGCGAAGCAAGCGGAATTTGTGATCAATCCGCGCTACGCGATGGGCCAGCTTACGTCCATGCAACGCGGGTTGCTCGAAGTGCCCTCGGATACGCACGGCGTGCTTTTCACGTTAGTCGATCATCCGAATGTCGCGGAGTCCACGCTGCCCCAATTGCTTGCACAGTCGAATTCACTCTTGGCGATTCCCGTTTACGGCGGCAGCAAAGGCCATCCGATCTTCTTCCGCTACGAATTGATTACAGAATTCCTC
>JALYXS010000415.1 GCA_030946965.1 Acidobacteriota bacterium | reverse complement strand
GAGGGCGGGATGACCTTCTTGCGGGAATCGGCCGTGGAGAAAGTGCGGAGCGGAATAACCACGTTGAGAGAGATCAACAAGGTAACGTTCATTGACTAGCCCGCATAGTTTACGTGGCGCATGCACTCCTGCGTGCCGTGTCGAGATTCGTCTCGACACTTGTTCGCCGGTGCGCGGAAAAGCCTTGCGTCCCCATGAGTGGGGACGCGGCACGCAGGAGTGCGTGCGCCACATTAGGTGGGAATGAGGCCGCTCGGAAGCTTTTTCCAGGAACCGCCGCCGGAGCTTGTGTTCGAGCTTTCGGAAACGGGTATCACGGTCGCCAAAACTCGCGACCCGGCGCAAATGTCCTTCCACCCGCTCGCGCCCGGGGTAATTTCCGCCTCGCCGTTGCGCGACAACGTGCTGCTGCCGGACGCGCTTGCTGAAGCCGTGCGGGGAGCCGCCCCCATAAACGGCAATCGCAAACGGCGCCGCGCGGCGGTGATTCTTCCCGACTACTGCGCGCGTCTTTCGGTGCTCGATTTCGATCACTTTCCGGAGAAGCCTGAAGAGCAGCTCGCGCTGGTCCGCTTCCGCATCAAAAAAACCGTCCCGTTCGATGTCGATTCAGCCACCATCAGCTACCGGCCGCAAAGCACGCGGGACGTCGTGGTCGCCGCGACGCCGCTGGAGATTATCGCGCGGTATGAGGCCCCGTTCCGCGCGGCGCAGATCCATCCCGGCTTCATGACGGTTTCATCGCTCGCCTGTCTCGATCTGGTCGCGCCCCAGGGCATCCAGGTTATCGGCAAGATCAACGGTCACGTCCTCACCGTCATGGTCATGCAAAATGAGATTTTGAAACTGATCCGCTCGCTCGAGTTGACCGACTTCACCGTCGAGGAGATAGCCGCCGATCTCTACCCGACGTTCGTTTACATCGAAGACAATCTAAATGCCCGCGCGGATAGAATTTTGCTCTCGGGATTCGGCGGCTTGCAAGAAGATGCCCGGCGGCAGTTTCAATCGGAGCTCGGGGTGGATGTGGGCATTCTGCAATCGCCATTCGCGCCCGTGACCGAGCGGGATGCCGGGCTGCTCGGGTATTTGCAGGCGGTCAAGTCATGAAGTTTGAAATGAACCTGGCGAGCGAGCCGTTCCGCCGCGACCGGGCGATCCTGATTGCTTCAGGCGCGGTCGGCGCACTGCTCGTGCTGTCGCTCATCATGCTTGTTTCGCTGATTCTGATGGACCGGGGCAGCATGAGCCAGCAGCGCGCGGTGCTCGCCCATCTCAATGGCCAGCTCAACCAGATCGCGTCCCAACAGCGCAAGGTAGACAACGAATTGCGCAAACCCGAAAATTCCGAAGTACTCGAGCGGAGCGTTTTTTTGAACACGCTGTTGTATCGCAAAGGTATCAGTTGGACGAAGATTTTCGCCGATCTCGAAAAAACGCTGCCCAACAACGTGCGCGTGATCGCGATACGGCCGCAGGTAAACGCGCGGGATCAGATTTTTCTCGAGATGACGGTCGGCGCCGATTCCCCTGGCAATGTAATCGCTTTTCTAACTAAGCTCGAGGCGTCGGACTTGTTCGGTTCGACTAAGGTCAACAACATTCAGCCACCCTCACAGACCGATCCTTTGTATCGCTATACGGTCAGCGTGAACTATGCCCAGAAGTTTTAGCATCGCGCGCGTCGTTCCGCGCCTCATGCCGGGCCTGATGCCGCGCCTCTCGGGCGCTTCGCTCGGGAGCTGGAAAGATCCCAAAGTAGCCGTGCGTATCGTGCTCGGAACGCTTCTTGCCGCGAACCTGGCGGCGGCGGCGTTCGCTTTCCATTTGTTCGGAACGTCGGCGGAAGAGATGGCGCGTCAACTGGACGATGCCCGGGCTCAGGTGAAGATTCAGCAGAACCGGCTCAATCAGGCCCGCCAGCTTTCGGGCAAAGTGCGGACGGCGAGTTCGGAAGGCGGCGCGTTCGTTTCGGGTTATATGACCAGCCGCCGCAAGACGTTCTCGACCATTTTGGGGGAACTCGATAAGACGGCGGAGTCGGCGGGCATCAAGGCAAAAGAAAAATCGATTCAATTGGACCCGGTCGAGGGCAGCGATTCGCTAAGCATGATGACGATTTCGGCGAACTTCGAAGGAAAGTACGCGAACCTGCTCAAGCTGGTGAACCTTCTCGATAAATCGCCGCGATTTTTGATTATTGAAAATCTGCAAGCCGCGCCAATGCCAACGGGCATACTGAACGTCAACATCAAGCTCGATACGTTCATTAGAGACGATAACGGAGAGGCTTTATGAAGGCCGGCGCGGAAACCTACAAAGTGATCGCTCTTGGCGGGTTGGGCGTGATCGCGCTGGTCCTTCTATACACGAACGTGTTTTCGGGCTCAGACGATAACGCGCCGCGATCGCGGCCCACCGCGGCGGCTACGTCCGGTACGACCGCGAACGGGCTGACAATTCCCGCCGGCCCTCGCGCGGCTAGCAGGCGCGGGCAGACGGCGGTCCGCACGAACCTGGGAACTTTCCATCCGCGCGTCGGTTCGGCTCGTCCCGAAGAACGCCCGAACTTGGCGGCCATCGATCCGACGTTGCGTCTCGATCTGTTGGCGAAAGTGCAGCAGGTGCCCGCCCAGGGCGGCTCGCGCGATCTGTTTCAGTTCCAAACCGCGCCGGCTGCCGCGGCCACCTTATTGAAACTGCCAAAGGAGGCGAAAATCGCCATTAACAAGCAACTGCCGGTTGGTCCGGTGGTTCCGCCGGGGCCTCCCAAACCGCCGCCCCCTCCCGCGATCGCTTTGAAGTATTACGGCTACTCTACCGTGCGCGGCGGCGATGGCAAGAAGCGCGCGTTCTTCCTCGATGGGGACGATATTATTGTTGCCGGTGAAAACGAGTTGATCAAGAAACGCTATAAGATCGTGAAGATTGGCGTTAATTCAGTGGACGTGGAAGATACGCAATTCCAAGACGTGCAGAAACTGCCGTTGCAGGAGGAAGGCCTGGGATGACTAGCGGCAAGAATCCCGAAGCCGGGTTCGCCATGCTTCTATTGTTCGCCATGGCGGCGATTATCGCGATCACCCTCTATAACGCGTTGCCTCGCATCGCTTTCGAATCGCAGCGCGACCAGGAAGAGTTGCTGGTCGAGCGCGGCGAACAGTATAAACGCGCAATCCAGCTCTTTTACCGGAAGACCAAAAGATATCCGGCAAAGATGGAGGATCTCGATAACACCAGCGGCATTCGTTTCCTGCGCCACAAGTATGTGGACCCGATGACGGGAAAGTCCGACTGGCGGATTCTTCATATCGGCGCGGGCGGCCAGTTGACGGATTCTCTGATCAAGAAAAAAGACCCGAACAAGAAAGAAGAGAGCGTGAATACTTTCATTACTGAGCTGCCGGCGATCGGCGCGGGGCCGCAGCAAGGCGGGCCTCCGAACCTGGCCATGCGGCGGCGGCCCAGCGAAACGGGTCAGGCGGGTCAAGCCCCGGGCACGGTGGATGCATATGGCATCCCCGCCGGAGCGCAACCGGGGACGCCGGTGCAGCCGGGCCAATATCCGAACCAATATCCGCAGGGTAATTCACAACCGTATCCACAGGCATATCCACAGGGGAATCCACAAGTGTATCCGCAAGGGCAGTTTGGGACACAGTTGGGGACACAACCCGGCGTGCAGTTCGGGACACAACCCGGTCTGCCGGGAAACCCGCCGATCGGCGGCGGAGTTGCCGGGATGAACATAATCGATCCGAACCAGCCGGGTCTCCCGGTTAATTCGCAAACCGGCGGAGTGTCCCCCATTCCCTATCCGTATTCGATTCAGCCCGGCGCGCAGGGGTCCACGCAACCGCCTTTTCCGCAACCCGGATCCCAGCAAGGACAAAATGCCGCCGCCGATGTAATTCGCAATTTACTCACAACTCCGCGTCCCGGCGGCTTTCCGGGCGCGCAAGCCGTGACCGGGAGCGTTGGCGGTCAGCAAATTGGCGGCGGAATCGCGGGCGTGGCGAGCACCGCCGAACGCGAAGGAATTAAGATTTACAACGAGCAGACTGCGTACAACAAGTGGGAATTCGTGTACGATTTCAGCAAAGACCGGACGAACGGGCCAGTGATGGGCGTGGGGACACCTCCAGCCAATCAGCCCGGTTTGAACGGGCCGGGGTTGGGTAATGGTCCTGGGCAACCAGCTCCGGCCTCACCGTTTGGCGCTCCCCCGCCCGTTGCCGGCACGTCCCCGTCTGGTCCCGCTCCGTTTATCGGAGGTCCCATCCCCACGACCGCGAATCCCGCTAATCCGCCAAACGGGTACCGGCAACCGGGCGTACCGCTGCCCGGCGGCTATCCGCAGCCAGTCTATCCGCAACCAGTCTATCCGCCAGCGCCGCAGCCCGGCGGACAGCCGCAACCGGTTTTGCCGCCTTTCCCAGGAAACGCGATTCCGCAGCCACAACAGCCGCAGCCCGTGCAGCCACAGCCACAACCGCCTCAGCCGTAATAACCGCCTGCGCTACAGTGTGGCGATGGGATTGGTGATTGCGATCGATGGGCCCGCCGGGGCCGGTAAGAGCTCGGTCGCCCGCCGCATTGCCGCGCGTCTTGGATTTATCTACATCGATAGCGGCGCGATGTACCGCGCCCTGGCTCTCTGGGCGCTGCGGCAGAATCTCGACCTTGCCGACATGCACCGCATGGAGCAGCTTGCCCTCGCGGCCGCGATTCATCTGGAACCGGCCCGCGTTCTCTTGAATGGCGAGGACGTCACGGCCGAGATTCGAACCGCCGAAGTATCCGAATCTTCCTCCCGTGTAGCTCTGATTCCCGCCGTCCGCCGCGCCATCGTTGAAAAGCAACGGGAAATGGGTGTGCGCGCAAATATCGTGATGGAGGGGCGCGACATCGGAACCGTGGTGTTTCCAAACGCCCAACTGAAAATTTTCCTGGATGCCGCTACTCCCGAGCGGGTTCGCCGCCGGGCTCTCGAAACGGGCGAGCCTCCGGACGCGGTAGAGGAACAGATTGGCGAGCGCGACGAACGCGACCGCACGCGCGTGGAAGCGCCGCTGACTCAGGCGCCCGACGCGATCTATCTGGATTCAACCGGCCTCTCGCTCGCCGAAGTGGAGGAAGCGATTCTCAAGCTGGTGCGTTCGCGCATGACCAATGGCAAGGAATTCCATGCCTGATTTGCTGGTGATGAAGTTTGGGGGCACCAGCGTCGGCTCGGCCGATCGCATGCGCGTAGCCGCGGGCTTGGCCGCCGAACAGAAGCGCGCGGGGCGGCCGGTCGTAGTCGTGGTTTCGGCCATGTCGAAGATCACGGATCTGCTGCTCGACACCATGAAGCACGCCGAAGGCGGGGATCAAGCGGGTCTCGACGCGAATATTGCAAAATTGCGCGACCGCCATCAAGAGGCGTGCCGCAATCTGATCTCCGGTCCGGCCGGGTATGCCGTAATCGAAGAAATCGACGCGCTGATCGCCGAATTCCAGCGAATTGCCGGGGGCATGTCCATGTTGGGCGACCGGCCGCCGCGGTCCGTGGATGAAGGTCTTGCTATTGGCGAGCGGCTTTCGGCGCTGCTGGTAGGCGAGTTTTTAAAATCGACCGGAGTGCCGGCCGTCGTTGTAAACGCCGCCTGCGTGATCGTCACCGATGCCGTTTTCGGCAACGCCACGCCCATCATGGACGCAACGCGCCAGAAAGCGCGCGCCGTGTTGATGCCGCTGCTCGATTCCGGGCAAATTCCAATCGTGACCGGCTTTAACGGCGCGACTCTCGACGGGCGTCCCACGACGCTGGGCCGGGGCGGTTCGGATTTCTCCGCCTCCATCATTTCAGCCGCGCTCGACGCTTCGGAGTTGTGGATCTGGACCGATGTGGACGGCATCATGACCGCCGATCCACGCTTGGTGCCAGAGGCGAAGGTGCTCGACGAGCTTAGCTTCGGCGAGGCCGCGGAGCTAGCTTACAACGGCGCGAAGGTTTTGCATCCACGCACGCTCGCGCCATTGGTCGAGAAGGGCATCCCGGTCTGGAGCAAGAACAGTTTCGCTCCGGAGAAACCCGGAACTCGCATAGTCCCGGCGCTGACCATTTCAGGCGGAGCGCGCGCGGTGACTTCGATGCGCCACGTCGCGTTGATTTCGCTCGAACCGGCAAATGCCGTTTTGAGCGGCGTGCAGGTGATGGCGCGATCTCTCGACGCGGTGGCGCGCGCGAACATCGAGGTGCTGGCGATCTCGGGATCGAGTTACCGGCAGAGCTTCTGCTTTCTCGTCCGGACGGACGAATTGGCGAAGACGATGCAAGCGCTCGAACAGGCGCTGGCGCTCGAGTTGGCCCACGGATATGTGCGGCCAATCGACGTGGATGAAGAGGTTGGATTGCTGGCTATCGTAGGTGAGGGAATGCGGGGGATGCCGGGCCTCGCGGGGCGGATCTTCACGGCGATTTCGCGCGAAAGGGTGAATATTATTGCTATTGCGCAAGGATCGAGTGAATTGACAATCGCCATTGTGGTGCGCCGCGAGGGATTGGAAAAGGCCGTGCGGGCGGTTCACGCCGAATGCCACATGGCGTGATACGCAGATGGCCTGGGCTATACTGAAAAGGTTCCGATGATAATTCTGTTGACGATCATACACGTGGTGGTATGCGTGTTCCTAATAATTGTGGTTCTTCTGCAAAGCGGAAAGGCCGCGGATCTCGCCGGTGCGTTTGGCGGCATGGGATCGCAAACTGCCTTCGGGCCGCGCGGTTCGGCAACGCTGCTTTCAAAGGCAACCACTATTTCGGCGAGCGTTTTCATGCTCACCTCGATGTCGCTCTCGATTTTCGCGACGCGCGGCGCGGGCGGCAGCAGTACGCTTCTGGATCGCAAGACGGGTAAACCGGCGCCGTCCGGCGTGGTAAACGTGACGCCCGCGACGAAGGGCCACCCGACTGGTAATACCACGACGGTACCAATCCCCGTTCCCAGCCAAACGGCCCCCCCGCAAGCGCCGGCGCAGCGCAAAAAATAGAGGTGGCGCAGTCGAAGTTGTTTGGTTTAAGCTTGACTTAGTTACGCTGGGCTTAGCCAAGATGATTTGGCCAATATGCGGTCGTGGCGGAATTGGCAGACGCACTGCCTTGAGGTGGCAGCGGGAGCAATCCCGTGGAGGTTCATGTCCTCTCGACCGCACCATCCTAAAACTTCCTTGACCTTCGTGGCGAGTTGGTCTGCCGTAAACGCTCATCTTACTCGATAGTACGCCCGTTCAGCGCCCTTTCGTATTACGATCAAACCTTAATTCATGTCTAAAAGGCTTGGCACGTTATTCGCGCTTCTTTGCGC
>JALYXS010000413.1 GCA_030946965.1 Acidobacteriota bacterium | reverse complement strand
GCGGTGATCGCCGGCGCAACCGTCACTATTAACAGTCCTGCCACTGGTCTGGCGCGCACGGTGAAAACCTCCCAGGACGGCAAATATGAAGTGCGCTACCTCGTGCCGGGCCAATACAGCGTGGAGGCTCAGGCCTCGGGCTTCCGGACCGAGCGAACGAACAGCGTCACTATTCAGCTCAATCAACAGGCCCGCATCGATTTCGCCATGCAGCTCGGCGAAGTACAGCAGACCGTCGAAATCACCAGTTCGTCTCCATTGCTGCAGACCGAAAATGCCACGCTGGGCGAAGTGATCAGTACGGAGCGAATCGTCAATCTCCCGCTCAATGGGCGCAGTTTCGTGCAGCTCTCGGTGCTCACGCCGGGAGTGCGCGTCACAGAGCCTTCGCAGTTCACCTCCAGCACGAACGGGTCGCGCATCATCGCTAACGGCGCGCGCGATTCGTGGATGCAAGTCAACATCGACGGCATCACGATGGTAAACAACCGCAGCAATTACGTGACGCTCTATCCGATCATCGACGCGCTCCAGGAATTCAAGGTGCAGAGCGGCAATTACACGGCGGAGTACGGCGGCAACGCCGGCGCTAATGTAAACCTGCAACTGCGTTCGGGCACCAACCAGTTTCACGGCTCGGCGTATGAGTTTCTGCGTAACAATACGCTCGACGCTCGCAGCTATTTCCGTCCGGCGCCGTTCGCGAAAGACATCTTGCGGCGCAACCAGTTCGGCACGGTCGTCTCCGGCCCCATCCGAAAAGAGAAAACCTTTTTCCTGCTCGGCTATGAGGGCATCCGGTCCACCCAGGAGAGCGCCGCCAGCAACATCGTGCTCACTGCCGATCAGCGGGCCGGCAATTTTTCGGCAACCGGAAGTCCAATCGTCGATCCGCTGAACGGGAAACCGTTCGCCGGGAACATCATTCCGTCCAACCGCCTGGATCCGGTATCGGTGGCGCTGGTGAACAAATATATGCCACTCCCGAACACCTCCGGCGTGGTCAACTACTCGGGCGTGACGCAGGGACACCTGGCCACCGATCAGGGCATCGTTCGCGTCGACCAATACTTCAGTCAAAACGACCAGTTATTCGTTCATTACATCCGCTCGCGCCGGGACTTTCCCAATTACGAGCTGAACCCGAATTTCTACTTCAACGGAACGTTCCCCAACAGCAGTCTCTCGGCCCAGTACGTGCATACCTTCACCCCGTCGTTGCTGAACGAGGTGCGCTTCGGATTTAACCTGGCGAACGTATCGGTGTTGAGCCCGCGCGCCAACACCAATTTCACCATCGCGTCGCTCGGCATCAATGGTTTGAACGTGGGCGGCCCCAGCGGGCGACCGCTGCGGAAGGACGAACAGGGGTTTCCGGTGCTGAACATCAGCGGCTACCTGGGACTCGGCGACGACCAGGCGGCATCGAACCTCGATAATAGCCGCACCTACCAGGTCGTCGACAATTTGAGTTGGATTCGCGGCGCGCACTCGCTCAAGTTCGGCGGCGATATCCGGCGGCTCTATGACGATGCGACTACTAATAACTGGCCATTCGGCAACATGTCGTTCACCGGCGATCTTTCTGGCAACGCCGCGGCCGATTTCATCCTGGGTTACCCGCGAACCACGCTTACTCCGGAAGGAGTTCCGGTGTCGAAGATCCGGCAGTGGCGCTACGGGGCATACGTGCAGGACGATTGGAAAGCTACTTCCAATCTGACCCTGAACCTCGGCCTCCGATACGATTTTTATGGCCAGCCGCATGAGATCAACGGCGTGACGCGTACTCTCCGATTCGACCTCGGGCCGGATCCCGTGCTGTATCCGCCGCCCGGCACGGTTGCCGATATCTACAAGAACCAGTACCTCTATTTCAGTCCGCGCTTCGGGTTTGCCTGGCGTCTGCCTCGCAACACGGTGGCGCGCGGCGGCTATGGGATTTTCTACAGCGCGGCGCAGTTCGACAACATGAACATCCTGCAATTGAACCCGCCGACTGCGGGAAGCCTCACTGTTACGAATCCCGCCATTAACCCGGTGGCCACCATCGAGAACCCGGTACCCGCCTCGTTATACCCCGGCAACCCGATCTTTAACGTCGTTTCCATTCCGCGGGATCGCAAAAGGCACAACGCTTATATGCAGAATTTCAATTTCCAGTTGTCGCACCAGTTCACCGCAAACGACGTGCTGGAGGTTGGCTGGGTGGGCAGCAAAGGCACGCATGTCGATACCAGCTTGAACAACTTCAACCAACCCGAACCAGGGCCCGGTCCCATTCAGCCGCGGCGTCCGTATCCGCAATATGCGCGCATTCGCCTGATCGCGCCCGACACGAACACCGTTTACCATTCGCTGCAAAGCCGCTTTGAGCACCGTTTCGCGAAGGGCTTGAGCCTGACTGCCGCTTACACCTGGTCGCATCTCATCGACGACGCCGGCGAGACCATCAACGCGGGTGGCTGCGTGTGCCAGAACCCTAGGAACCGCGGCGCGGCCGAGCGCGGCAACAGCCTTCTCGACCAGCGCCATCGGGTCGTAATCGGCTACATCTACGAGGTTCCGTTCACCAAAGGGCTGACAGGCATTCCGGGAGCGATCCTCGGCGGATGGCAAACGGGCGGCATTCTGACGTTCGCCAGCGGGCTGCCCTTCAACGTAACGCAGAGCGGCGACAGTGAGAACAACGACGGGATTTGGGAGCGCCCCAATCTCGTTCTGGGGCAAAGCGTGACAGTCCCGGCAAAGACGCCCAACCAGTGGTTCAACACCGCCGCATTCTCGCGCGCGGTTTTCATGTATGGCAATTCTCCGCGAGACCCGCTAGCCGGGCCGGGCGTCAACACGTGGGATCTCTCGGCGTCGAAGTCGTTCAAGATGCCGCGGCTGGAAAACCACTCGCTGCTGTTCCGGGCGGAGTTCTTCAACGCCTTCAACGCGCCGCAATTCGCCAACCCGGGCGGAACGTTGGGCACCGGCACGTTCGGCCGCATCACCAGCACGTCGGTGCCGAACCGGCAAATTCAGTTTGCCTTGAAATATATTTTTTGAAAAGAGTTTGAAAAGAAAAGTAGCTTCCGGGCGGCCGCGGACCGCTCCGTTGGAAGCGTTCACAATACACGTCCCGAAATTTCGCCCATAAACTCAGTGACATTGGCCGCCTGCCCCGTTTTAGTTCGATTGGTGCGTGCCATTCTCCAATCAAGGCGGCAAGCCACGCCGCCCGATGAGCAAAATTGCCGGCCGGCATTTCATCGTTAATTTGGCGCACATTCCGCGCTCCCGGGATCGCTTCGGCGTGAAACGGAGCTTGACGCTCCGAAGTTGAAACACAAGGAAGGGCGTGACAGGAAGGTGTCGACACCTGAAGCGGAAGATCGCACTGACTGGGGTTGCCGATTTCGGACGAACTGCTACGTGACGCCCTGTGGAGCAAGGCCTAGGCCGCGCTCGAGAGGGCTAACCGGGCAACTTCCTGCATCAACCTTTAACCGGTTACCCGATCTTACACGCGCCCCGCTGGGCGAGCTGCCGGAACGGCCCGCCCAGCGCGTAACGATGGTTCCGAACCGCTATCCCGATCTCGCCTCCGAAGTGTCTCTACCCTCTATGATGAAATAAAGCCTCCCTTCATGCTCCTGGACGAAAAATTCCGCAACGAATCCGGCTCCGCCTA
>JALYXS010000223.1 GCA_030946965.1 Acidobacteriota bacterium | reverse complement strand
ACTAATAGGAGGGGTACTAAGCATCTGAAACAATTCGGATTAAGTACAGCGGCCGATAGGAATTTTCCGATGCGGCGGGAATCCGGCGTCTGGGCGTCACTTGCTGCCGTCGCCAGCCTTGCGGCGGCCTTAAGTTGTTGCCTACCGCTTGGCACTCTCCTGATGGCGGCCGGTTCGGCGGGCGCGTCCGCATTTAGCGAGCGCCTACGTCCGTACCTTTTACTGTTTTCCGTTCTAATGCTCGCGTTCGCATTCGTGCAGACCTATCGCGGACGGACGTGCCGATTCCGGCAGCGCGCGTTCCGCACGGTAGTGTTGTGGTGCGCGGCGGCCCTGGTGGGCGGCATGCTGCTGTTCCCGCAATTCGTCGCCGGACTGATGACCGGGCACGTCGCCGCGGGAACGAGTGCTCATCTAGAAACATTCGAGCTCGCGCGATTCCAGACCCTGCTGCGCGCGGAGTCGCAACACGCACGCCTGGTTGTGCTGCTCTCGCCCACTTGAAGCACCTGTTTGCGGGGGGCTTCCGCAATCCAAAAGCTGCTGGACGAGGCGCGAACTCCGGAACTGCGCGTATACGTGATCTGGGAGCCGGTGCTCGATACGGACTGGTCCGCGCCTGGACAAGCCACGAGGAGCCGCGTGGTGGACCCGCGAGTCACCCAATTTTGGGACAAGGAGCGGAGCTTTTCCCGTGCGCTGGGCGGTCCCGCGCGGCTCGGTCAGATTGCTGCCGCAAACGATATCCGGTTCGGGATGGACAACGTGATTTGGGATGCGGCGCTGGTCTACCCGCCGAACGCGTCAAATCCCGCTTTCGTGGGCGCTCCGGTGATCCTCGTCGCTTCGGAGTTACCGCGCTATTTTAATTCCGGTAACGGCGGCTATAGTGACCGCCTCCCAGCAGGCCCAGATCTAGCACGACCGCGATAATCATCACGATCATGAAAGTGGCGTCGTGCGGCATCCGCTGATTGAACATATAGGTGTAAGCGATCAGTGTCAGCGGCAAAAAGATAAACCCCAGCAGCGGAATCAGCAGATTATTCACGAAGTGCGCGAAAAAGTTCGTGAAAAAATACAGGAGTAGAATCGCAATGCGCGGAAAAAAAACGACGAGCAGCGGCAATAGGCACGGCATGGCTATTGAGGGTACTCGATTCCCGGCGAAAGGCCTTCGCCCGAGTACTTGTCGGGACGCTCGTCGAAAAGACGCTTGCATTCTTGGCTGCAGAAAAGGTATTCGTGGCCTTCGTACTCCGCGATGGCGGCTGGATTTTGCGGGTCTACATCCATGCCGCAAACGGGATCTTTCATATCTGGATTTGGACTCATTCGTCCACCACGATAACGTGAATTTCGCCTGGGCCGTGTACGCCGCGCACCAGGATTTGTTCGATATCGCCCGTGCGGCTGGGTCCGGTTATAAGAACCATCGAACTGGTCTGCTCCGATGGACGGGGAAGCAGCGTCAGCAGCTCATCCAAGCCGGAAAGGATCTTATGCGCGGGCACCACGGCGATGTGGGCCGGCGGCAGAAGCGAAATCATGCGCGCTTCTTGCGGGCTGGAGAGCATCACAAGCGTGCCAGTGTCGGCCAGAGCGTAATCGGCGCTGGTGATGCCGAAAGCGCAGGTACCGCACAACTCGCGGAGTTCGGCGCGGCCTTCGATGCCGGAGCGGACATTCGGGAGTTCGGCGATGCCGCAATCCCGCAGAAACGGGGCGTTCGAAGCGACCGCGGGCTTCCCGCCCATGGTTTCGGCCACGTACGCCAGCGCGCCGGCGGGGCTCGCCTGGAGCGTCTTCCCGGCCAGAGCGGCAACGCGCTCAAGCATCCGGTCTATGCGGGACTGCCCTGGTATTTCGGCTATCGTCAAGCGAACGGGAGGCGGACTCTGCACGGCGTGGATACCCAGCGCCGAACGCACTCTGCCGAGAATTTCGTCACGCGGCATCGTTATCGCTCCACATTTCCCGGAAGCTCTTTGCCGGGAACACCGGAAGGTCCCGCTGGCTGACCCAGGAATTTACTAGCGGCAGTCTTTTCATCAGCGGCAGCTTCGAAAAGAGCTTCGCGAATCTTCCGCCCCATTCGAATAGCCGGGGCCGCGTCATGACGAACGCGAACATCCGGAAGCCGAGCCGTTCCAGCCTGCCCGATCCCGATTTCTCGCGCGATTGCCGCACGTCGGCTCGCAGGTCGAGCAACACTTGCGGTATGTCGATCTTCACCGGGCACACCTCCGCGCACGCGCCGCACAGGCTCGATGCGAACGGCAGCGCCGGCTCGTGTTGCACGCCTAAGAATTGCGGCGTAATGATCGCGCCGATCGGCCCCGAATACACCCACGGAAAGCTATGGCCACCGATCTTCCGGTAAACGGGGCAAATGTTCAGGCATGCCCCGCAACGGATGCAGTACAGCGATTGCCGCTTGCCCGGATCCGCCAGCAATTTCGTGCGCCCGTTATCGAGGAGCACCAAATAGAATTCGTCCGGACCGTCGATTTCGCCTTTGCGCCGCGGACCCGAGAGAAAAGATGTGTACACCGTCATAGGCTGGCCGGTGGCGCTCCGGCCCAGCAGTTTCAGGAATACGCCGAGATCCTGGGCGCGCGGAAGCACCTTCTCGATCCCCGCAACGGCGACGTGAATACGCGGCGCGCTGGTCGTAAGCCGCGCGTTGCCTTCGTTCTCAACCAGCACGACCGCGCCCGAATCGGCAATCAGAAAATTCGCGCCGCTTATGCCGATGTCGGCCGCGAGAAATTTTTCGCG
>JALYXS010000352.1 GCA_030946965.1 Acidobacteriota bacterium | reverse complement strand
CAGGGGAATACACATTCCGCCTACGCCCGATGCTATGATGGCGAAATCCGGCATGTCTCCCGTTCTCACTGGCAGTCGAGAGGACCGCAAGCGCGGTCTATTCTCGTGGACGGCAATTGCCTGGTTTCGCGGATTGCTGGTGGTCTGTTACGCCCCGGTCTTATTCGCGCTCGTCCGCAACTGGAACGAGGACCAGGACATGGGGCATGGTTTCTTCGTCCCACTTATCGCGGGTTACATAGCTTGGCGGAAGAAAGACGAACTAGCGGGCAAAGTCCCTCGGCCAAACTGGTGGGGCCTTGCAATTGTTCTGTATGCCGCCGTGCAGCTCTACGTCGCGACGCTCGGCGCCGAACTGTTTCTGGCGCGCACCGCGTTTATTTTTTCGCTGATCGGCATGGTTCTACTGCTCGGCGGGCGCGAGTATCTGCGCGTCTTCACCTTCCCGTTGTTCCTGCTATTTCTGATGGTGCCCATCCCCGCCATCATCTATAACCGGCTTACGTTTCCACTACAGATTTTCGCCAGCCAAGCCGCCGAATCCGCCCTGGGCATTCTGCACATTCCGGTGCTGCGCGAAGGCAACATCCTCGAACTTTCCGAAGGGCAGAGATTGAGCGTGATAGAGGCGTGCAGCGGCATCCGGTCGCTTCTCACGTTGTCGTTTCTTTCCTTGGTTTATGGATACTTCTTCGAGAAGAAGACCTGGATTCGCGTAGCTCTGTTTTTTTCCACGATTCCGATCGCCATTATCGCGAACGCCAGCCGCGTCACCTTGACCGGCGTTCTGTCCGAGTACAAGCCCGAACTCGCCGAGGGTTTCTTCCATAGCGCCTCGGGTTGGGTGATCTTTATGGTCGCGCTGACAATCATGGTCGGCGTGCATCAGGTGCTGGTGAGGGGCTACTCGTATGTCCATGGACGGCGTTAACTTTCAATCTTTTTTCCGCGGCAAGTACACGCGCGTGTTGACGCTAGTGCTGCTCGGCCAGGCGGTCTTGTTTTATACGGCGTCGCACGGCGATAGCACGCCGTTGGGGCAGCCGCTCGCGGCGTTTCCTAAAAGTTTCAGCGATTGGCGTCTAACGAGCGAGGGCGTGGTCGAAAAAGAAACCATGGACGTGCTCCGCGCCGACGACACCTTGACTCGCTGGTATCAATCGCCCGAAGGCGGCGCGAATCTTTTCATCGCCTATTTCAAAACCCAGCGCACGGGCCAATCCCCGCATTCACCGAAAAATTGTCTGCCGGGCTCGGGCTGGACGCCGTCGTCCGAAGGCGTTATGGACGTCGCGATACCCGGCGGGAACGAGCACATCCGAATTAATCGCTATATCGTCGCGAAAGGAGCGGAAAAGAGCGTCGTGCTGTATTGGTATCAAACGCAAAACCGCGTGATTGCGAGCGAATTCGAAGGCAAGTACTGGCTGATTTTGGATTCGATCCGCCAGCATCGCAGCAACACCGCGATCGTGCGCGTGGTGGTGCCGGTTTCGGGAGATCAGGAAGCGCAGGCGGTCAAAACTGGCGTCGATTTCGTGCAATCCGTGTTTCCGGTTTTGCGGCAATATCTGCCATCGTAAAGTTGAAGACTTACCTAGCCCTCGCAATCGTATTACTGGCGTCGTGTAAGCCGCCTCTGCCGGAAGGCGCGGTCACGACGATGAATCCCGAAGGAATTGCCGGGGTCTACAAAGGCGAAGGAATTACTTTGGTTTTGCGGCCGGACAGTTCCGCTATCTTCACTATCGACACCCAGGTCCACAAGGGGCGCTGGTCCAGCCTGCCTCCGCAACTACGCTTCGACTTCGAACTAGGGCCACGTCCCAGGCCGGAATCGATTACGTGGACGATGCAAGGCGGCAGCCTGATACCGCTCATTTGGGACAAGGGCGTGTACGGGCAATCGGGTCCAGTGCTGCGTCGATGATGCGTAAATTTATCCGATACCAATTTGACGGCCGGACCTCCTATGGCATTCTCGAAGGGGACACGATCCAGGAGATCCGCGGCGGGCTCTTCGGATCTGGTGGATCGGGCGGCGAACCTACCGGAGCCACCCGCCTCCTCGCGGACGTAAAGCTGCTATATCCGTGTGAGCCGCCCAAGATCCTGGCGGTGGGACTGAACTACCGCAGCCATCTGGGCGCGCGCAAGGTTCCGGACCACCCGGAAATGTTCTACAAGCCGGTGAGTTCGCTACAGAATCCCGGTGACCCCATCGAACTTCCCAAAGATGCCACGAACGTCCATTTCGAAGGCGAACTGGTCGCGATCATTGGGCGAATCGCCAGGCGTGTATCGCCCGAAGCGGCTCGAGACGCCATCTTCGGCGTGTCCTGCGGCAACGATGTCAGTGAGCGCGAATGGCAGCATGGCGCCACGGGCAAAGATCTGCAATGGTGGCGCGCCAAGGGCTCGGACACCTTCGCGCCACTCGGTCCCGTTATCGTGACAGGCCTCGATTACGGCAATCTTCTGCTGCAAACGCGCGTGAACGGCGAAGTCGTGCAGAAGCAGTACACGTCGGATCTGATTTTCGATCTCCCCACGATCGTCAGTTGGATCAGCCAGTGGGTGACGCTCACGCCTGGCGACGCGATCTACACGGGAACGCCGGGGTCTACCAGCAAACTGAAGCCGGGCGATGTAGTGGAAGTGGATATCGAAAATATCGGCGTGCTGCGGAATCCGGTGGCGTGAATGGGGCACATGACGGAACTCAGCGGAAAAATTGCAGTCGTTACGGGCGGGGGCGCCGGGATCGGCCAAGCCGCGGTCGCTTGTATGCGGCGGGAAGGCGCGCGGGTGCTCGTCGTGGATTGGAATGCCACGGAAGACGCGTCTTTTCGCCGCGCCGATATTTCCGATTCGCGCCAGGCCGCAGCCTCGATCCAAGCGGCGGTGGAGCGCTTTGGCGGCCTGGATATCCTGGTGAACAATGCCGGAATCCAGAGTTACGGAGACGCGGTGACAACCACCGAAGAGATCTGGGATCGCACCATGAACGTGAATTTGAAAGGGCAATGGCTGATGGCGCGTGCCGCGATTCCGGAGATGCTAAAGCGGGGAGGCGGCGCGATTGTGAACGTTGCGAGCGTGCAGGGATTGGCTTCGCAGAAAAACGTCTTGGCTTACGCCACGAGTAAACACGCCATGATCGGTCTGACGCGGTCCATGGCGGTCGATTTCTCCGGTCGCGGGATTCGCGTCAATTGCGTTTGCCCGGGGACGGTGGATACGCCGATGGTTCGAAGCACGATCGATCTCGACCAAGATCCCGAAAAGCTGCGTGGCATCTTGAACCGGATGCATCCGATCGGCCGGATTGCGGAGCCGCGCGAAATCGGAGAGGTAATCGCGTTTCTGGCGAGCGACCGGGCCAGTTTCATGACCGGGTCGATTGTAACGGTGGACGGCGGACTACTCTCGCCTATAGCTGGTTCGCCGGATTAACCTATTTCGGCGTCCAAAACGGCTCGCCGGCGGGAATAAATTCAATTGGCACGCCGGGCAGGAAAGTCTTCAGCCAGCGCGCGCACTCTTTCATGCCCGCTTCCTCGGAAGGCACATGCCCTAACAGAATAAGCGCCTTTCGCTTGCCTTCGGAAACGGCATCCCGAACGTATTCGACTGTCTCCCATTCCCTGGATTCGCCCACTACCAGCACTTCCACTTCAGGCCGTTCCAGCGCATGAATTTGCGAGTCCGCGCCAGCGGCGCCAGGGATCAGACTCACTTTCGTGAACTTCATTCGAGGGTCGCCCACTACACGCAAGGTGCGGATCTTGAGACGGTCCCGCGTGTCGCCGGCAAAACGCCCGAGCGTCGTTTCCGGGAATATGAATAAGCGAGGGTCTTGCGGACTGCGGAATTTTTCCCAGCCGAGCGCCTCGATCGTTCCGGTGAGAATGCCGTCGGGATTGCGCCGGTGCCAGTGATCGTGAAAGCGCCAAACCACCATGTGATGCTTCTCGATGAACGCGCGCTTTGCCGCGAGCACTTCGTCATTTTCCATTCCCGCCGTCTTGTCCTGATGGTTATAGAAAGTGGGTTCGTGCGCGACGATCAGGTTCTTGCCCGAAGCGGACGCGCGCTGCAACACGTCCATGGTTGCGGCGAAGGACGTCGCGACGCCGGTAACCGCTGTGTCGGGATCGCCTGCCTTGAATGTATCGACGGTGTCGTTATCCCAAGGCACGCCTACTTGCTTCTGAATGCGTTCAATCACCTGCCGCGCCGTGAGCGGCTTGGCCGGAGGCCCTTGCGCCAGCGCGGCAAGCGTGAAAAGCCAGACTTCGAGACGCGGCATATTATTTCGGATCCAGATACTCGATCCAACTCGTCATCATTTCTTCCTCGCTCTTATCGCCCCACCGGATTGCTTTTTGCGAATCGGGATTCGCGGCGTTGTTGGTGCTGTTGTCGTAATGCACGGTGACCGTGAGCGTGCTGCCTTTCTCCACCAGAATCGGCTGGTCGAAGCGATACACCAACTGCCAGTCGAACTTGTAATGCGGCACAAAGAGCAGCGTCTCGCGGCTGCCATCGGGGCGAACCAAGTCGTAGCGGGCGTCTTTCCCGCGATAGTGCATGTGCGGCGTGATCGAGAGCAGCAGCTTGTCTTTTTCGAACGTGTAGCAGCGTTTTACTTCGTGGTTGGGCGCGCCGGGCGGGATAAGGAAGAAGAAGTTGCGCAGATCCATGCGGCGCAAAATCCGTTCTGGCGGCCCCGGTGCGAGATACAGGCCGACGCTGGTGCGGTCGGTCAGCCCCTCATCTTTGCTTGGAGCGTAATGGATCACAAACTCGAGCTTGGACCCCGGCGCAATCCACTTGGCCGTGCCTTCCGGAAACACATCGGGCGCGCGCCCCGGAAGGTACGACGCCAGCGCGCCTTCTTGAAATCCGTGTATATAAGGCAGGTCCGGAGCGTCCGCCGCGCAGGAATTGTCCAACACGGGAGCATCGTCGCGCACGCGGGTCAGGTCGCCATCCGTGAGCAGGTAGGGGCTGAGAATATTCATCGATTGGATCGTGGTCGATCCCGGATCCCGCTCGCCCGCCACCACGTTGACGTGACCGTGATGGACCACTCTGCGATTGCCGGGCCGAAGCTCCGCCGCGCGGATCCATATCCCTGCTTTTAAATTCGTTGGCGCCACGAAATGTTGATAGGTGTCGATCCCGTGCTTCACGGCATAGTCTTTGCCGATGTCGACGACGATGTCGGGTTTCCCAAGACTCCAGCCCTCGGAGAAAGCTGGAGCGGGCGGAAGATCGCGCGGATCGCCCTCCCTCGCTCCGCCGTCTACCCAGGCTTTCACGATTTCGAGTTCTTGGGCGGAAAGCCGGGCGTCGTTCGAGAACTTGCCAAAGCGCGGATCGGCCAACCACGGCGGCATATTCCGCGACAGCACCGCCTCCTTAATTGACGCAGCCCAGGGACGGGCCGACTGATAGTCCAGCAGCGACATCGGCGCCACGCTATTCGGCCGGTGGCACCCCGCGCAGTGGCTGAAGAAGATAGGCGCGACGTCGCTGGTAAACGCCGGCGGGGTTTTGGGAAACGCCTTGGGATCTACCGGCGCGCCGAAAAGTCCGAAGGTACAAACGCAAACCAGAATGAGCGGGCGGGTCATCTTCTGTTAGTAGGACAGTATCACATTCCCCTTACTCGGCAAACTTCGGCCCATGGCTATTTGGGAGCGCTACCAACAAAATGAAATAAGTCATGCCGCTGCTGTTATTCATGTTGATCGTTATCGGAGTTCAGGCATCTCCCCTGAACGTCCGATCGCTCGGAGCGGCGGGCGATGGTATCACCGACGACGCCGGCAGCATCCAATTGGCGATCGATCGAGTGAACACGGAAGGCGGCTGCGTCTATATCCCGGCCGGCAAGTACCGGCTGGGGCGGCCGGTTACCGTCAAAGTGGCGGCCCTCCGCGGACTATGCATTACCGGCGAGGGACCGACATCGGTTCTACTTGCCACCGGCAGCGGCGCCGGACTCGAAATTACCGGAACCGCCGGACTCAGTTACGAGTTAGTTTACTTATCCGGCTTCAAGATCAAGAGCGCGCCCGGAAGCGGCCTATCCGCCGGCCTGCACGTGATCGGCGTCGCCGGTTTCGGCATTACGAATCTACAAATCGATGGCAGCGAAGGAGTCATGCAATACGGGTTGCTGCTTTCGGGAGGCCAACAGGGTTACATCAAAGGCGGCTTGAACTACCGGGCTGTCGTAGGAATCGGATTAGAGGATTCTTCGAATGGAGTTGAAATCAGCGGCGTCAGTTTCGACGATCTGGACGCGGCGCTCGAGGTGACGCGAGTCGACGATGGATTCTTTCACGCCAACCACGTCACGAGTTCGCGTTATGGTGTCCACATTGTATCGACCGGCAGTGGCGCTTACGTTATCCAATCCAATCACTTCGAGTTGCACGCCGGCGGTTCGATTTATCAGGAAGCTGGAATCACGTTCGTGCGGAATAATAGCTTCTATAACAAGCAGACTGAACTCGACATCGTTGGTGGAAAGTCGCTCATTAGCGAGAACCTGATCAACGGCAGCGTCTCATTCGGGACCGGAATTTCACGAAGCGTGTTTCGGGATAACATCTGCTTCGGGCCGTTGCTCGACCGCAGCCACGGTGGCGTGGCGTTCTCCGGCGAATCCGGCAAACCTTGAGATAGGGCGGAGACCCGGCGCCTATTGCGCGCTGACGTTCATCAGCCACGTGCCGGTCAGAATCAATCCTAGCGCCACGTACTTCGGCGTCGTCACCCGCTCCTTGAACAATATGCGAGACCAGATCATCGTAAACACGTAAGACAGCGAAACCATTGGATACAAAACGGAGAGTTCGCCATGCTTGATGCCCAGACCGAAAAAGAACGATGAGATCAAAAAGAGCGCGACACCAGTGAAGGCCTGCCGGCTGATAATGTTTCGAATCCCATGCCGCAATTTTTCCGCGCCTAGTTTCAGGAAAACGGCGCCAAAAGATCCAATCAACGAAGCGAAAACTACCAACAGCATCGAGCTGGCGGGAGTTTTCACTTTCGTCCGCTCCGGCCAAGGATGGTTACGCCGGCGATGATCAGGAAGATTCCGGAAATCTTCCACGGGTTCATCCTGTCCTCGAAGAAGTAAATGGAAAGTATCGCCACCCAAACATAGCTGAGAGCGATTATCGGGTACAGAACGGACAGCTCGCCGTCGCGCAGCGCCAACATCAAGAGGAGCGTGTTGATTCCGTACAAGGAGTAGCCGGCCAACAGGGGAAGATTCGTGACGATGCGAATTGGGTCCAGATGATTAAGCTGGTTCACGCCGGTCTTCATGAATATCTGCGCGGCGGCGCCGAGTATGGTGCAGCAGAAAACCAACGCGATCGATTGCCCGCGGGTGAATTGTCTGCGCTCCGATTCAGGAAGGGGAGTTTTGGGTAAGGACGCCGTGGAACTGGTCATGAACCCTGGAGTCTTAACAGCATAGCAATAGTTTCGATACAATGGTGCTCTGTGGCCCGAGAAAATATCAGCGTAGCCGAAAAACCCGTTAACGAAGCGCCGCCCGTCCATCGCGATGCGCCGCGCGGCGTGGTTGCCGAGTGGGTCGTTACCTTTATCCTGCTGCTGTTTGGCACCACCACGCTGGTTCAGGCTTTCGTGATCCCCACCGGTTCGATGGAAGACACGCTGTTGGTTGGCGACCATTTGCTGGTCGACAAACTGTCTTACGCGCCGGCCGGCTCCATCTCGAAGCACGTCATCCCCTACGAAGACGTGAAACGCGGCGACATTATCGTCTTCCGCTACCCCATCGATATCCGCCAAACATTTGTGAAGCGCTGCATGGGGGTTCCGGGCGACCGTTTGCGGGTCCAAAACAAGAAATTATTCCTGAATGGCAAGATGTTGAATGAGCCGTACGTGGTTCACAAGACCGAATACATCGATTCCTATCGCGACAATTTTCCGGGCGATCCGAACGTGCCGCTCTATCCGCCGGCGCAGGTGATGCTCGAAAAGGACGTCCAAAACGGCGAAGTGGTTGTTCCGCCGGATCATTATTTTGCCATGGGCGATAATCGCGATTCGTCCCTCGACAGCCGCTACTGGGGATTTGTTCCGCGCGAAAATATTATCGGCAAGCCACTGGTCATCTACTGGTCTTACGATGCGCCGACCGAACAGCTTGCCGACCCGGCCATCGGCTTGGATCACATCAAAGATCTCGCGCTGCATTTTTTCACCAAGACACGCTGGAGCCGGACGCTGAATTTGGTTCACGGTTATCCCGTTCAGTAACGGATGCCCGAATCTCAGTATTACGGCCTGATTCTGGCCGGAGGGCGGGGAACGCGCTTTTGGCCGCGCAGCCGCCGCCGGCATGCAAAACAAGTCTTGAATGTGGTTGGCGAACGTTCGCTGATTCAATCCACGGTTGACCGGTTAACGCCTCTAATCCCGCCCGAGCGGCTGTGGATTCTGACCAACGAATATCTTCGCGACGAGATCGTGCGCCAATTGCCCGGCGTGCCGGAACGCCAGATTCTGGCCGAACCCGAGCAGCGCAATACGGCGCCTGCGATTGGCCTTGCGGCACACATTCTCACGTCGATCGATCCGGACGCGGTAATGGGCGTTTTTCCGGCGGACCACGTAATTTCAAAACCGGAACTCTATTTGGAGATGGTGCGCCGGGCGTTTACTGCGGCCGGGGCGGGGCAGATCGCCGTACTCGGAATTCGACCGCGCTGGCCTGAAACGGGTTATGGCTACATCGAATTTTCTCCCGGTACGCAGCCCGGCACGACGGATGTCCGGCCAGTGCAAACGTTCAGGGAAAAGCCGGATTTGGAGACAGCCACGCAATATTTTCAGTCGGGGACATTCTATTGGAATGCCGGAATGTTTTTTTGGCGGGCGGACCTATTGCTGGCCCAACTTGCCAAGTATCTGCCAAATACCGCCGCGCATTTAACAGGCTTGCCCGATTTCGCGGATGAGCGGTTCGCTCCGGCGCTGAAGAAAATCTTTCCGCTGTGCCAGGACATCTCAATCGACTACGCGGTTCTGGTACACGCCGATAATGTGGTCGGGATCGCGTGCGCCGATATCGGGTGGAACGACGTGGGAAGCTGGGATGCCGTGTACGAACTGCTGCCGCGCGATACCGATGAGAACGTGTCCCGGTCGGAGTTGATGTCGTCCGGCAGCCGGGGCAACTACATCGACGCGGGTAGGAAGTTGGTGGCGCTGCTTGGGGTGAAGGATCTGATTGTGATCGATACGCCGGACGCGCTTCTCATTGCGGATCGCAGCCGGGCGCAGCAGGTCGGCGACATCGTTAAGCTGCTTAAAGAGAACGGGCGCGAAGATTTATTGTAGGGCCGTATTATTTTCATTCTTTCCGCACGCGGTCCATTTCGAGGAATTCTTTGATATGGGGATGCTCGGAATGCTCCAGCTCGCCCGTGGTCCCGAAGAAAATGACGCGGCCTTCGAACAGCACGACCACGCTGTCCGCCACGCGCCTCATCAAATCCAGATCGTGCGTCACGACGACGGAAGTCAACTGCAAGTCTTTTTTCAAGCGCAGCATCAGCGCGGCCAAGTGGTCCGACATGATCGGGTCGACCATAGTGGTGGGCTCGTCGTAGAGAATGCATTGGGGTTGCGCGGCAAGCGCGCGCGCGATGGCGACAGCGCGTTTGTAGCCGGTCGATAAATCGGCGGGAAAGGCGTCGCGGGCCTGGTAAATATCCACCATCTTTAGCAGACCGTCGACCACGTCCTCTTTGTTCTTTTCGTCGTAATCGCGGCGCAACTCCAATGAAAAAAGCACATTTTCGGCCACGGTGAGCGAGTCGAAAAGGGCTCCCGATTGAAACACCATCGTGACTTTCTTGCGAACCCGCGCCATCTCGGCTTCGGAAAAATCCGTAACGTCTTCATGCGCGACGATCACTCTCCCCTGGTCCGGTTTGAGAAATCCCATGATATGGGCCAAGGTCACCGATTTTCCGACGCCGCTCCGGCCGATGATCGCTACGGTCTGCCCGCCGTCCACGAAAAAATTGGAATCGACTAGAACTGGCTTGTCGAACGTCTTATACACGTGGCGGAATTCGATGTAATGCGGGAACTCTTCAACCATTTACGAATCGATTCCAGTCCTGGGGCGTGTTCAAGTTCTCAAAAGCCGGATTATCAAAAGCGGCTGGCCGCCGGATCCGCAAACCCGCGAGCCCTTGCGTCACCTTGCGGACGCCGCGCTCGAGCGCTTCCTGAATCGCCGCACGGCACCGCTTGTGATAGACGGCGCAAAGCGGTTCCAGCCTTCCCGAGGAGCTTTGCGGGATCACGCAATCCGGGTTGGCGGCTTCGGCTTCTTCGAAAAGGGCGCGGAGCAGCTCAACGGAAAGCGCGGGCATGTCGCAGGCCGCGATGAGGTTCCAGTCCGCGCCCGTTTGTAGCGCCGAACAAATGCCGGCGAGAGGGCCAGCGTCCGGGATCTCGTCGGGAATTACCGGAAATCCGAGATGGCCGTATATTTCGGGATCGCCGAGCAGGCTGACACTGCCCGCCGCGATTCGCACGGCTGAAGCCACGCGCTCAACTAGCGAACTCTCGCCAATCCGCAAAAAAGCCTTGTTTTCCCCCATCCGCGAGCTCTTGCCGCCGACCAGCACGAAGCCCGCCCGACTCATGGAAAGATGATACCATTGACCTTACAAACTAACTGTCTCGATCTTCAAACCACGTTCATGCGAATTTGTTTTAAACTACTCGCAAGTCTGGCGCTCGCCGCGTTTGCTTCCGCCGAAGCGCCGCCTACCCGCGTTACCACTGTCGTTAGAGCCGACGAGCGTTCGGGGCGGCTCGTGCGAAGCGTCATCGTGACGCCTAAGGTGGTTACGGCTCAAGCCGTTCCTCCTGCCTCCGCCGTTGCGGCCGATGCGAACGTTACGGACATGATCGACCAGATCGCGGACGAACAAGCCGTCGAAGCTCCGCTGGTGCATTCGGTCATTAAAGCCGAAAGCAATTACAATCCATATGCTCTTTCGCCTAAAGGAGCGCAGGGCATGATGCAGTTAATTCCGGCAACGGCCCGGCGCTTCGGGGTCGCGAACGCGTTCAATCCCAAGCAGAACGTGGAAGGCGGCGTCCGATATCTGCACTATCTTTTAGAGTTGTATAACGGAGATTATCCGAAGGCTATCGCGGCCTACAATGCGGGCGAGAAGGCCGTGGCCCGGTACGGCGGGATTCCACCGTACCCCGAGACCCGCAATTATGTTTACCAGGTCGCGAAGAACCTGAAAGCGGCGCGCCAGCATGCGGTTCGCCGGTCCCGCACCGCAACGCCCGCGCCAGTTGAAACCGCGGCGGCCGCGCCTTATAATCCCATTCGGGCTTCGG
>JALYXS010000347.1 GCA_030946965.1 Acidobacteriota bacterium | reverse complement strand
GGGCTTGTCGGACGGCTACTTCGTGCTGCCTTACACCATCGGCAACTATCTCGCGGGGACGAAGACCGCGAAGCTGGATGCGAACCATCCGGAGTTTCGCGCCGCCGAGGCTGGCGTTCACGAGCTTACGGATAAGCTGCTTTCGATAAAAGGCAAGCGTACGGTCGCGTCGTTTCATCGCGCGTTGGGAAAACTGGTCTGGGATTATTGCGGAATGTCGCGCAATGCGGAGGGGTTGCAAACCGCCATCGAAAAAATCAAATCGCTGCGCCAAGATTATTGGAGCGGCGTTTTGGTCGCGGGCGCCGGCGAGGAGTTGAACCAGTCGCTTGAAGTCGCGGGGCGCGTGGCCGACTTTTTCGAGCTGGCTGAACTGATGTGCATGGACGCGCTCGACCGGAATGAAAGCGCGGGAGGGCATTTTCGCGAAGAATTCCAGACTGCTGACGGCGAAGCGTTGCGCGACGACGAGCATTATTCGTACGTGTCGGCTTGGGAATACGCGGGCGATAACCGCGCGCCGGTTCTCCACAAAGAGCTGCTCGAATTCCAGTACGTCCATCCATCTCAGCGCAGCTATAAATAAAAATGAATCTCACTCTGCATGTTTGGCGGCAAAAAGACGCGACCGGCAAAGGCCGCATGGACCGCTACGACGCAAGAAACGTCAATCCGGACATGTCGTTTCTCGAAATGCTCGACGTCGTAAACGAAGATCTCATTTTGAAAGGCGGCGAACCGATCGCTTTCGAAAGCGACTGCCGCGAGGGAATCTGTGGCTCCTGCGGCTTTATGATTAACGGTTTGGCGCATGGCCCGGAACGCGGAACCACGGTATGCCAACTTCACATGCGCCACTTTCATGACGGAGACGTGCTCTATCTGGAACCATGGCGCGCGCGTGCGTTCCCGGTGCTTAAAGACTTGGTGGTTGACCGGAGATCGTTCGATCGCATCATCGCCTCGGGGGGCTACATCTCCGTTTCGACGGGAAGCGCGCCGGACGGCAACGCTATTTTAGTTCCCAAGGGAAAATCGGACCTCGCCATGGACGCAGCCGCTTGCATCGGCTGCGGCGCTTGCGTGGCGGCGTGTCCGAATGCTTCGGCTGCCTTGTTCACCGGCGCGAAAATCTCGCATTTATCGCTACTCCCGCAAGGGCAACCGGAGCGCTATCATCGCGCGCGCAAGATGGTGATGCAAGCAAACACGGAACTGTTTGGAAGCTGCACCAATATTGGGGAATGCGAGGCTGTCTGCCCGAAGCAAATCAAGATAGAGGTAATCGCGCGAATGAACCGCGACTATTTGAAGGCAAGCTGGCTGAATCGGGAAAGCTATCGCGACGATGTGCCTGACGATCAGCCGCGAGAGGGCGGGAGGAGGTAAATTAGTCTAGTGTCCACGGACAAGAATCATCTTTACGAGTTGATCGATCGTTTGCCAGAATCGGAAGTTCGAGCGGCCGAACGATTCCTGGAATTCTTGGCGCAAGATCGATTTGCCACCGCTTCCATCGACGATGAACCCGAAACCGAGGATGAAGCCTTTAGAGTTGCCGCGGCAAAATCAGATGTAGCTTCGGGAAATTTCGCGAGATGGGAAGAAGTTCGCGAACGGATTGCCGGATAACTGGTCTGTATTTCTCAGCAGGGCCGCCGAGCGGGATTTTTTGCGGCTCTCACGGGAGGATCAAATCAGAATGCGAAAGGCGATCGACAACTTGGGAACGGGTGCCGGAGATATCAAGAAGCTCCAGGGCAGCGGCAACGAATTCCGGCTGCGAGTAGGAAGTCTGCGATGCCGCTTCGTGCGCGATGCAGCTCTCCGCACGATCACGGTCCTCGATGTATTCCATTGCAGTCGCGGCTACTGAAACTTTGGAGCGCCGGCTAGATTTCGTTGTAGTATCCTGAAGTTGTAAGACTTTATCCTCACGAGGTACGCCCGTTATGTCCGTAAACCTTAAGAATCTGGCCGTATCGGCCGCTGGTTTTCTGTTCTTCGCCGTGTCGGCTTTCGCGCAAGTGTCGGCCCTCGAGGGCATCGTCAAAGGTCCCGATGGCGCCCCCATCAAAGACGCCCTCGTCAAAATGGAACGTAAGGATATCAAGGGCAACTACACCGTCAAGACCGATAAGAAAGGGCACTACGGCCATTACGGTCTCCCGCTCGGCAC
>JALYXS010000346.1 GCA_030946965.1 Acidobacteriota bacterium | reverse complement strand
TTCGCAAACACGTACAACGGCTTGTCACGATCCAGGCCGAAGAACCCGCCCATGTGAGCCAGATATTTTGGATTCGTCAAATCCTTCTTGAAATCGAGCAGCACGAACGAGGCTTTTTGCGCGGATTCCATTCGAATCGCAAAGAGCTGGTATCCCGCCTTGTAGTCCGCGATGGTTCCCCCCGGCAGGAACGACTTGCCGAGCAAACGATCCGGCGCCACGCGCGAATCGATCAAGCCGGTGAATGGAAACAATGCGGATTCGTCCGCGGGCGGTTTTACTTCTGCCTTCTCAGTTGTCGAGGGTTTTGAGGGAGAACCGCCGCAACCGGCGAAACACAGCACGAACGGCAGAAGCGCAATCCCAAGCATCCGCATGGCTCAGATCAGAATGACACACAGGCGGCGGTTACGCGGGTCCAGTAGGTGTCCCATTCATAATGCCGCGGTAACTCAGCGCGGGCGTCGTCGATGATTCGAAGGAATTCCGAACTTCCAAGCGCTTGCGCGGCGCGCAGCAACTCGCCGAGCTTAGCGATGTCCCTCTGCGGATAAACCCAATCGCCAAGGCCCAGATTCCGCATCGCTTCCACGAAGGGCGGTAACGCCGAAGCAATGGGCAGGCAGCATTGGGCGAGCGCTTCGAAAATCACCAGTCCCAGCAGTTCGGCCTGTTCGAGCACCTCTCCCGTGTAGAGCGTTGTAGAGGACGACGCCACCAGAATGCGGCAGCTCGATAGAATCCGCTCACGATCGGGATCGTCGATACGGCCCAGGAATTCGACGGGCTTTCCCACGGCACGGCCGCGCAGAAACTCGACGTAAGGCGAAGCCGGATCGTGGGGGCCGACAATCGAAAGTCGCGTTCCAGGCGGCAGTGCGTCGATGGTGACTTCGAATCCCTTATGGGGCAGGACGCGGCCAACGGCGCACACGCGATCCGCGGATTGGGCCGCTGGCGGGGCGAGGCGTAGATCTTCGCGCCAAATTCCGCCCGAAACCGCCATTGCACGAGGGCTGAAAACACGCGAACGTTCGGCGGCGAAACGCGAAATTTCCACAAAAAAATGGCTCGGGCTTGGCTGATACAGCTCCTGAAACAACGCGCGGAGCGGCTCATTCCCTAACGTGGTGAAGAGCAAAATCTGGCTGCCACCGGAGTTAGCAATAACATCGAAAGCAAGGTCCGCCGTCAGGAATTGGTGGAGAAGAACGATGTCCGCCACGGCGATGCGATCCAGCACCGCGCGGAAATCGAGCGCGCGAATGCGGCGATGCGGCGGAGTAGGTGTTACTTCCACAAAGCGAGCGGCCAAGCGCCGCGGCAAGGGCGCTTGCGGCGGACACAGAGCCTCCGGGCTGAAGACAAAACACTCGTCGCCCGCGGCCGCCACCGAAGCCGCCGCCCCTAACGAGTACCGTTCGCCGCCGCCGGTCGCTGCAAGGGGAAGCAGACTGATGAGGCAAACGCGCCGAGGCATCAGCCGAGTTGGTGAATCGTAGCGGGCCAACTCCCGCGGCGCGCCAGGAGCGCGGCGTTGCACCACGGATCTAATTGGGGAGCCGCCAGCGCGCCATCGGGCATGAGTTGCACGACCGAGAAACCCGCGCCCGACAGTTGCTCGATCGCGGCAGCCGGTTTTTCGCCGAGACCTTGCGATGCCGGCGGGTTGTATTCGAACGCCACCACGCCATCGCGCTTTATCGCGAAGGTCAGGAACTCGCGCCCGCCTCGCAGGATGAGCGGCTCGGCCCCTTCCGCGTCGATCTTCACGAAATCGAAGCGGTCGCGAATGCCGCGGTATTGCTCGTCAAGCGTTACGGTGGCAACTTCCACGGCGCTAGGCGTTTCACCGAATTCGTCGAGAAGACGATCGGGCAACGAGGAGAGCGTTGAGGACGCCATATTGCTGGTGAACGCCGACATAACGGCTGTGCCCGAAGTCGCGCTGACCGCCTGCCGGTGCGTGCGGGTAAAGTGAGCCATGCGGTTGAGGCGCAGGTTTGCGCAAAGCAACTCGTGGCTGCGCGCGTTCGGCTCATATGCTTCCACGCGCCCATCGCCCCCGGTCAGCGAGCCGGCAAGAGTCGTGAAATAACCAATGTGCGCGCCAATTTCGAGCACCAGCCCGCCCGGCTTGATGAGCCGCTCGAAGACCATTGTCATTTCGGGTTCCCATACGCGCCTGGTAATGAGAGCGGGTGTTACCTGCAAGTCGCGCGAATCGCAGATCAACAGCAATTCACGAACGGTCTCAACCAAAATTCGGTGGCCGCCCAGGTAAACGGCCGGAGATCCGGCGCCTTCCATCCGGCGCATGCGCTGCAAAGCGTTCGTCATCAAACTCAGGGATTGGGAGATCTGCGAGGATGCCTCGCGGAGGTCGACGACTACATCGCCCCAAGGCGCCCTATCGCGGGGCGCGCCCGGATGGTCCAATTGCCGCAACAGCGCGGAATGATCCTGCAGCCGCACTTTCAGGCTCTCCAGGCGAGCCGCCATTTCGGTCTGTTTCGCCGCCTGCGCCAGTAGCATCGCTTCGAGAGCGGCCAATTGCACGTCCATCATCGCTAAAGCCGTTTGAAAAGCAACTGCATGTTAACATGTTGCGCATCGCGAGCCGATGCGTATCCTATTCGTTTCTAATATCTTTCCGCCGCATGTGCGCGGGGGTTATGAACTTGGCTGCGAGCGCATTGCGGAGCAATGCCGGGAAGTTGGCCACGATGTCGCGGTAGCGACCTCCGCCGTAATCGGCAAGCTCGAAAAAACGGTTCACAACCCACAACTTCGGGTTGAGGAATTGTTCGAACCGGTATACGAATACGAGCCGGACATCTTTGATCGCACAATCTTAAATCCAGTGAGCTTCAGCAGAAGGCAAGCGGCATTCGGCGGCACGCTGCAGGCGAACGCGTGGGCGCTCGCGCGATTCATACGGGAAATGGCGCCCGAGCTGATATGGATTTTCAATCCGCTGGGCGTGGGAACGGTTGGCGTGCTCGAAGCGTGTCTGACAAGCCACGCACCATGCGTTCTTCATTTAATGGACGATATCGATCATGAGGTATCGATTCATCAATCGGAGTGTTATTTGCTGCCGCGATATGCCCGCGTGAAATCGTCCATTCATGCGATCGCGTGTTCGGAGAAGATGGCCATCGCCAACACGCGCGTGGGCGAATTCGCGTCGCTGCGAATTATCCCGAATGGCGTGGATTTTCCGAAGTTCCCGATCGATATGCGACGCGATCCGGCCGCCCCGGCGCGTTTCGTTTACTTCGGGCAAGTGGAGGAAAGCAAGGGCGTGTTGGATGCCCTGCGCGGGTTTCGCGTGTTGCTCGATAGGGAACCGGAGTGCGACGCGACGTTCGATGTTCTGGGCGCCGGCTCATCCGCTTTCCGGCGGCAACTTGAGAGCGAGATAAACCGGATGGGATTGCGAGAGCGCGTATCGCTTCCGGGCTACATTGCGCGCGCCGATCTCATGGCGAACTTATCTTCGTATACGGCCGCGGTCCTGCCTTTGCGCGATGCCGAGCCGTTCGGCTACGCACCCGTCGAAGCGGGCGCGGCCGGTTTGCCGGTTATTGTAACGACCGGGCCGGGGGCGGCGGAGTTTTTTCCGCCAGGCTATCCGCTGTTCGTGCGGGACCGCCAATCGGCGGGAGAGATTGGCGAACGGTTGCATTGGTGCGTTGCCAATCCGGGCGCTACCGTTAAGCTCGGCCGGCATCTTCAATCGGAACTTCGCCGCAATTGCGATTTCGCGGAGGTCGTTTTCCCCGCCTATGAGCGCGCGGTGAAATCGTTGCCGCCAAATGAAACCAGATATGACATCCGGGCAACGTTGGCGGCGCACCAGTCGGCGAGCTTGTATCGATACTCCTATCGCGATGTGACGCAGCCTTAGGCGTTAAACTGGCTCGATGTTAGCGAAAGCGAAAAAGGCGCTCGGCCGGCTTCCGATTGTGGGATATGGGCTGCACTGGCTAGTGGATCTGGCAACGTTGCCCCTCATCCGGATCGACCTTTCGCGAGAGGTTCGGGAGCTCCGGGACCGACAAACGGAACAGCAAAGAAATTTAGAGGAAACGCTGCGGCGCGAGCAGGCCGTTTTACTCCAGGACCGCGATGCGCTCGCCGCCATAGTCGCCGAGTACACCCAAAACATTTCCGCCTTGCGTCATTCTTTTGAGGACGCACTCACACAGCTAGACTTGCTACACGCACGCTTGATTTCAACCTCACGCGATTCTCAAGTGGCCCTTCCCGTGCAACTCTCCATCCCGGGAGATATAAAATGGGACGAGGGTTGATCTTGTTGGTGTTAGCGGCGTCGAGCGTACTGGGCGGTGTACAGGCAGCAAATGTGACGCCGGCTGTGTATAACCCCGGCTCGGGACAGGCATACGTCACTCGCGTAGCGACACGTAAGGTTGTTGTCCGGCGGCGAACCAAAAAGAAGTCCGCGGCCATCATCGGCGGCAGCGCGGCGGCCGGCGCGGGGGTTGGCGCTCTGGCAGGCGGAAAGAAAGGCGCCGCCGTCGGTGCGCTAGTAGGTGGCGGTAGCGGCGCGGTCTACGATCGGGCAACCCATAAGAAAACAGTCACGGTGAGGCAGTAGCGGCAGCTTCGACATTTTCGAAAAATTTCTTGATAATGAATTTCGCCGAGCTGTCGATCAAGCGTTGACCTATTCCGGCGATCAAGCCACCGGCGTTCACGTCGCCTTCATACGCGACGTCGGTGGCCGACTCCGCCGGACTGAAAGTTAATACCCCTTCGCCCTTGACGAAGCCAATCTTTCCTTTTCCATCCACCATTAGTCGGTATGAGCGCGGTGGCAATGGATCGCAAATGCGTACTTTTCCGGTGAACGACCCCTGGACGCTCGATATCGCCAGCTTCATTTTCATTTCATATTCATCCGGCGCGGATTGTTTTAGCTCATCGCACCCTGGGATGCACCTCGCTAAGATTTCCGGGTCGCGCAACAGTTCGTAGGCGCGTTCGGGCGGCAGAGAAATCCGGTACGAGCCGGAAATTTTCAAACGGTCCTCGACAGCGCTTCGGTCAACGCCCGCGCCGTGTAAATGCGCGTGAGGTGGCGCCGGAAATCGGCCGAAGCGAACAAATCGCCGTTCGCGTCAACGCCCTCTCCAGCGACTGCCGCTGCCTTCTGAACATCTTCGGCGGAGCCGCCCGACCCATCGAGCAACTTCTCGACATTCGACGCGCGGAAGGCTATCCCGCCCAATCCCGTTATGCCCACCCGGACAAAATCGACCTTGCCCGCGGTCTTGCGTACTCTCGCGGCAACGCCCACAATCGCGTAGCCGGAGGCTGGCTGCCTGAACTTCTGATAGCTGGCCTCAGTCCCGGAACCGTCGATCGGAACCACTATCTCGACCAGTAATTCGCCCGGCTCTATGGCGGAGGTGAACGTATCGAGGAAGAAATTCTGAATTGGGACGGTGCGTTCGCTTTTGGAACTGGCGAGTTTCACTTTGGCTTCGAGGGCGATTAGCGCGGCGGGGAAATCGGCCGCCGGATCGGCATGCGCCGTGCTTCCGCCAAGAGTTCCGGTGTTGCGGACCTGGACATCCCCGACGTGCTTCACCGTCTCGGTCATCAGGGGGCACTTGGAGCGAAGCAGGGGCGAGCATTCGATCTCGTAATACGTCGTCATTGCGCCGATATGGATCTCGCCCCCTTCTTCGCGAATGAAATTCAGCCCCGGAATGCGTCCTAAATCGACGATCCGTTCGGGCGCGGCGAGGCGGAGTTTCATCATCGGAACGAGGCTCATGCCACCCGCGAGCGGCTTGCCGCCTTTTTCGATAAGCGCCATCGCTTCATGAAGCGTGGCCGGGGCCTCGTACTCAAAATCCTGCGGGATCATGCTTTACCTCCCGCCACGCTCACTAGCTTCCACATTTTCTCTGGCGTGAGCGGCATATCGATGTGCCGCACGCCCAAGTGGCTGAGCGCATCCACCACCGAGTTCACGACCGCCGGCGAACAACCGATAGTGCCCGCTTCCCCCACGCCCTTCACCCCCAGTGGATTCACCGGCGAGGGCGTCGTCGTGTGGCTGCTCTCGATCCACGGCATCATGTACGCGCGCGGAATGGCGTAATCCATCAACTCTCCCGTGATCAGTTGCCCGTTGTCGTCATAGACGGCCTGCTCGTAAAGCGCTTGTCCCAAACCTTGCGCCACGCCGCCATGCACCTGCCCGTCGACAATCATGGGATTCAAGATATTGCCGCAATCGTCCACGCAGACGTACCGCTTATTTTTTTTTTTTAATGTTTCGGGTTCCACCTAGATCTACACAATGTGGGCGCCGAACGGAAACGTGAAATTGGGCGGTTCCCAAAAGCGCGTCGCCACCATTCCCGGCTCGGTATCCGGCGGTAGCTTCATCGCGCGGTAAGATGCCGCGGCAATCTGCCCGATGCTCACGCGCTTAGCCGTTTTGTTGCAGACGCACTCGCCGCCTTCGAACGTGACATCGTCCGATTCGAGCATCATTTCGCCGAACTTCTTGATCTTGTCATTGAGATCCTGGAGAGCGAAATAGAGCGCCGTGCCCCCGATAGCCGTGCACCGGCTGCCGAATGTTCCGATGCCGTACTGCACGATGGCGGTGTCGCCGTGAATCACCAGAACGTCGTCGATATCGACGCCCAATTCATCCCCTACAATCTGCGCGAACGTCGTCTCCTCCCCTTGA
>JALYXS010000320.1 GCA_030946965.1 Acidobacteriota bacterium | reverse complement strand
ATCGGCTTTGTTTCCGATCGCGTGTTTGAGCCCTCGGGAGCGCGGCGATGGTGGGCGGCGTTCTGGGGATCGGCGGCTAAGCTGGGGTCCGCCGCGGCGGTCATGCTCTCGGCTGCATTGGTGGTGTTTTCGTTTCACCGGCCGGCCGCCGTGACGCTGACAAAGATCGTCACGACGCACGAAACTGCCGCGCCGGTCGATATCTCGCGCCAGGTTCACGATGCCGTCGTTAAGGCGGTGGCGGAAACTCAATCGCGCGATTCGAACCGGACCCAAGCGCTGCTGGCTGCCGCCGAAAGGCGCCACGACATAGAGCACAAGAATTTGATGCTGGTAGTGCAGGAAGACTTGAAGTTGATGCAAAAACGTCTCAATTACATGACCGTGGCGAGCAACGATTCAGGCGGGCGATGACACTTGCGATAAGCTCACAATCATGAACACGGATCTGTCGCGAAGAAAGCTGATACAAGCCGCGGGTCTAGGGGCTTTAGCCACGCCGCCGGCGCCAGCCGCGGATATGCCGAGCCCGCGAATCGAAGGAAAAGATACACCCAAGATCTGCCTCGAAGTAGGTGGGGGCAGCCTCTCGGCGGGCGCGATCGACGAAGCGGGTATGCGCCATGTGAAACAACTGGGCGTTGATTATGTTCTGACCGGCGGTCCGCGTATTCCGTGGCAAGAGAGCCAGCTCAAGGAAATGATGGACCGGCTCAAGGCCGGCGGTCTCACGCTCGGCAACCTGATGATTGGCGGATTCAACAACACCATTTATGGGAGGCCGGGGCGCGATGAGGAAATCGAAAAGGTCAATCAATCGATTCGGGCCGCGGGCAAGGTTGGCCTTCCCGTAATCGAATACAACTTCTATGCGCATCGCGCGATGGAGGGTTACTTCGAAGAGACAGGTAGAGCGGGCGCGGGACTCACGGGTTTCGATTACGAGCGGATGAAAGACCTGCCGCCGCTCGCGCAAGAAGGCGCGCACAATCTTGAAGAGATGTGGAGTAACATCACTTACTTCCTGAAGGCTGTGATCCCGGTTGCCGAACAATCCGGCGTGCGGCTCGCGCTGCATCCGAACGACCCTCCCGCGCCGGTAAGCCGCGGATCGCAGCAGATCATGGGAAGCGTCGCGGGGTGGAAACGTCTGATCGAGATCGTAAAGAGCCCCTCGAATGGGATTACGTTCGATTGCGGCGTGACGCGGGAAATGGGCGAAGATCCGGTCGAGGTTTGCCGTTATTTCGCGTCGCGCGATCGCATCAATCACGTGCATTACCGCAACGTGCGGGTCATGAAACCGTACGAGAGGTACACCGAAGTATTCATCGACGAGGGCGTGAACGATATGTTCGCGGTCATGCGCGAGTTGATGAAGCACAAATACGCGCGGCTACTCTATCCGGAACATCCGCGCGCCATCGACTACGACCGCGATCGTCCCGGATTTAAATCGGCATATCCGGGCGGCGGCGGTTATGCGGCGTTCGCCTACAACGTGGGATACGCTCGGGCCATGATGCAGGCGGTGCAAGCTGTCATGGCGTCATAGCGTCTCACATCAAGGAGTCGTTACCAGAAGCTCCGCCTCTACATCCGGCGGCGGCGCGGAATCCGGGCCGCGCCGGGGAAATCATCGTGGTGAAGGTGGGTCCTGTCCAAAAACGCTCGATGCAGCGCTAAGCGTGAGCGCGTAAAGTCCACAATTGTTGTTTCATATTTGTTCCGCCATCTGAATATGCGCGGAATGCGCGGCGAGCGGGGTCACGCGAAGGCCACCGGCTCAGCCTTGGGAACCGCGGGCGTCGCTCCCGCAATGGATCGCCAGCCACGAGGCGTTTGTCCGGGCTTATTCCGGTCATCTGCGACAGGCAAGCAGGATGTCGCGGCGGGCCGTGAGCCTGGCTCTCCGGAAGGCTCAGCGGGACAGTGCGGCTCTGTTCGAAATCCCGATGGCATTGTGGAACGCCTTTTTCGGGAACGCGCCGGAGGCAAGGCAAAGCGCGCTGGCTGCCCTCGAACTCTCAACGGAGCGGTATGTGGAGTATAGCGCCGCCTTTGCCCTGGCCGTCGCGGGGGATAGTTCACGGGCTCAAACAATTGCCAATGACCTGGAATGGCGCTTCAATGACGACACCGGAGTCAGGTTCAGCTACATGCCGGCCATTCGCGCGCGTCTCGCGCTGAACCATGCGGAGCCTGCGAAGGCAATCGAGCTGCTGCAAATCGCCGCTCCTTACGAGCTCGGCGCCCCGCGTGTCGTTCCACATGCATCTCTCGGGGGCCTCTATCCCATCTATGTGCGCGGCGAGGCATATCTGGCCGCGCGCCAGGACGCCGAAGCCGCCGCGGAATTTCAGAAAATTCTCGATCACCGAGGAATCGTTGTCAGCGATCCCATAGGCGCACTAGCGCACTTGCAGCCAGGCAGGGCGTTTGTTTTGTCTAGAGATAAGGCGAAGGCAAGACTGCCTACCAGGATTTCCTCACCCTTTGGAAAGACGCCGAGCCCGACATCCCGATCCTCTAGCAAGCCAGGGCGGAATTCGCCAGGCTGCAGTAGTCTATGCATTACGCCAGAATCGGGCGGCGACCCTTCGGCTCCGGCATCGGGTCACCAAAATCTTCGGCTTTATCGATCCATTGCCGGATCGCTTCAGCGCCTGGCTGAGCGCGTCGTCTTTTTTTCGAGACTTTGGGTTTCGAGAAGCGAGCGCGGCAGCCATCACTTGTTCCGGAAGAGCGGCGTGATTCCAGCCCAGCCGCTTGGAATCTTGAGCGAGAGCAACTGGCAGGCTCTTCAATCGCAAGATCGCGGAGCACCGCGCCTTCGCCGACCCAAAAGAACCATTGCAGCGATTCCGATACCGGCCAGCGCCATCGAAGCTGGCTCTGGAACTTGAGACGCTCCAAAAATCAGGCCGGCAGCCGGGTCTACGCTGCTTACCGGGTTGGTGGCGCCGTTTGTCAGATTAAGAGTGACCACCTGACGGGTGTCGCCCTTGAAGGCGTAAGCTGTGCCGTTCACGTCAACAACCGCGTCAAGTGCGAAGGCAGTTGTGCCGATCAGCGTCGTCTTCCCTGTCGCTGGATCGATCTGGTACAAATGGTCCGGCATCACGGGGGTTGTGACATGGGTCATGAAGTTTACCGTTCCCGTGTCGAAAGTGGCGTACAGTTTTCCGCCCGCGCCGAACAGCGCCTCACTATAGAAATTCAGAGATCCATCCGGGTTCGGCGTACTCAAAGGGACAAACGTCAGAGGCGGAACGCCGGTTGGGCCGATCAGTGTCGCGTGCCCGGTTGAGGGACTAACGGTATACAGGTTGTTTTGAAAGTCCGTCGCGTATAG
>JALYXS010000319.1 GCA_030946965.1 Acidobacteriota bacterium | reverse complement strand
CGTCGATCAGAATGTCGGTTCCGGTGATGAACCCGGCGTCTTCCGAACAAAGGTACACGGCGAGTTGGCCAATCTCTTCTACCTTGCCCCATCGGCCGAGGGGAATCTTTGAAACGAAGAGTTGATTCATTTCCGGATTCTGCATTAGCGCCGTATTCATCTCCGTCCCGAACGGTCCCGGGCTGATGCCGTTCACCGTAATGCCATCGGGAGCAAGTTCGAGCGCAAGCGCGCGCGTGATGCCGAGCAGCGCGGTCTTGCTCGAGGAGTAGGCGGCCCGTTCAGGCATCGAAACATGGCTCATGATCGAGGTCATATTGAGGATGCGCCCGTGTCCGCCGCCGCGCATGTGCGGCACGAACGCCCGGCACATCAGAAACACGCTGGTCACGTTGGTATCCTGCACGCGGTTCCACTCTTCGAGAGTGAACTCCGTGATCTTCTTGCGGATGTTGATCCCCGCGTTATTGATCAGGATCTGAATTTTTCCCACGGCCGCGGAAACTTCTTTCTCGATCCGTTGGACATCCTCCTCCTTCGCCACGTCGGCGGCGAAAACATGAGCTTCGCCACCGGCCGCGCGGATCTCAGCCGCCACGCTGTCGAGTTTCTCCCGATCGCGCGACACCAGCGCAATAGTCGATCCAGCTTCGGCAAGGGCAAGCGCCATGGCACGGCCGAGCCCTTTGCTCGCGCCCGTGATCAAAGCGGTTTTTCCATGCAATCTTTGGAGGTTCTTTTTTTCATTCATGAGGAGTGCTTTCCGAATCGGCATTGTACCAGCAGCACTGGCGGCCCGAATCTTCAACGGCGGCGCGGGAATCAAATTCATTTGGGGGTCCATGTAGAATGGAAAAAGTGTCTTACGATCTAATAGTCATTGGGAGCGGCCCTGGCGGCTACTCCGCGGCAATCCGCGCCGGCCAGTACGGCCTGAAAACCGCGGTCGTCGAGAAGGACGGAAAGCTCGGTGGAACTTGTTTGCACGTCGGTTGCATCCCGACTAAATCGTTGCTCCACACAGCCGACGTCTGGAGCCAGTTCCAGCATTCCGAAGACGAAGGAATTTCCTGCGAAAACCCCAAGCTGAATTTTCCGAAGGCAATGGAACGGAAGAACAAAATCGTTCAGAAGCACGCGAAAGGCGTTGAGTTTTTGATGAAGAAGAACAAGGTCGAATGGATTCAGGGTTTCGGCGTTCTGAAAGGCAACGGCAAGGTCGAAGTCAAATCCGATAGCGGCACGAAAACGCTCGAAGCCAAGAACATTATGATCGCCACCGGCTCCGAAGCGCGCATGTTGCCCGGGTTGAAGCCGGATAACGAATTCGTTCTCACCAATATCGAGATTCTGAATCTAAACGCCATTCCCAAGTCGCTGGCGATCGTCGGCGCGGGTGCGGTCGGCGTGGAATTCGCGTCTATGTTCAAGCGCTTCGGAACGGATGTGAGCTTGTTCGAGATGCTCCCGCGCATCGTACCCGTGGAGGACGAAGAAGTTTCGAAAGAACTCGAGCGCGTGTTTAAGAAGCAGAAGATTCGCGTCGAAACCGGAGCCAAAGTCGAGAACGTTCGCAAGACAGGTCACAGCGTTCAGATGACGGTTACGCTTGCCAACGGAAAGAAAGAAGAGGTGGAAGCGGAAAAGCTATTGGTCGCGGTCGGTCGCGCTCCCAACACCGCCAACATTGGGCTTGAGAACACGAAGGTGGAACTCGACCGCGGGTTTATCAAAGTGAATGAATACATGCAAACCGCCGAGCCGAACGTTTACGCCATCGGCGATGTGGTGGCCGGCACGCCTCAGTTGGCGCACGTCGCGACGATGCAGGGCATGGTGGCGGTCGCGAAAATGGCGGGCAAGCCGGTCAAGCCCATCAATCGAAATCACATTCCGGGCGCAACGTATACCGACCCGGGCATCGGCAGCGTCGGCCTTACCGAGGCGCAAGCGCGGGCCAAAGGCTACGACGTGAAGATCGGCAAATTTCCGTTCGCGGCAAATAGCAAGGCGAGCATTTTGGGGCATCACGACGGCTTCGTGAAAGTGGTGGCCGACGCGAAGTACGGCGAAATTCTCGGCGTGCATATTATCGGACCGGAGGGGTTTGAGATGATCTCGGAAGCCGTGGCCGCGATGGAGGCGGAAGCGACCGTGGATACGCTGATGAACACCATTCACGCGCACCCGACGATTTACGAGGCGGTGGGGGAAGCGTTCAATTCCGTTTACGGCCTAGCGATCAATGCGTGAACTCGCGGTCCGCGACCTCGGACGGCTGGATTACGCGCGAGCTTTTGCCATTCAGCAGGGACTGGTCTCGCGCCGCAAGCTCGACCAGATCCCCGATCAACTTCTCTTCGTCGAGCACCCGCACACAATCACCGCCGGGCGTAATGGCCATCCGGAAAACGTTCTAGCCAGTCCGGAAATTCTGGAACGCTCGGGCATCGCCTTCCACCACTCCGATCGCGGCGGGGATGTGACGTATCATGGACCCGGACAAATCGTTGGCTATCCGATACTGGATTTGCGAACCTGGAAGCGCGACGTGGGCGCATATGTGCGTGCGATTGAGAACACGTTGATCGGCACGCTTGCGGATTTTGGCATCGCGGCCGAACGCTTGCCGGGGCTGACCGGCGTCTGGGCCGCGGGCGAGAAAATTGCGGCGATTGGGATTCATATTAGCCGTTGGGTGACATCCCACGGCTTTGCGCTGAACTTGATTACGGATTTGAAATATTTCCAATACATCGTGCCTTGCGGGTTGACGAAACCGGTGACGTCCATGGCGGCGCTCGGCGTGGATGCCAAGCGGGGCGATGTGGTTGAAGCGTTAACCGGGCACTTCCGGCGCAATTTCGATTTTGAGGAGACTTGGGATGACCGACGTAGTGATGCCCCAGATGGGCGAGAGTATCGTCGAAGGTACGCTGACCAAATGGCTGAAAAAGCCGGGTGACACCGTAGAGCGCGACGAGCCATTATTCGAGATTTCGACAGATAAAGTAGATACGGAAATTCCGTCGCCATCTGCGGGAACGCTGGCTGAAGTCCTGGTCGAGGAAGGAGCGACGGTTGGGATAAATACGGTGGTCGCGCGCATTCAGGACGGATCTGGCGCCGCTCCCGCTCCCGCGCTCGCGCCGGTTCCCGCCGCTCCGCCGGCCGCCGCGCCGGGCCCGATGATTGAGCCCGAGCCGCAAGCGGCTGCTCCAGTCCCCGCGCCGGAGCCGGAAAAGGAGTCCGCCGGTCCGTTATCGCCGTTAGTGCGCCGCATGGCGCGCGAGCACTCCATTGATTTGAGC
>JALYXS010000283.1 GCA_030946965.1 Acidobacteriota bacterium | reverse complement strand
CAAGGTCGTGCTTCGGCTTGCGATGAAGCACTGTTACTTCGTGCCCGGCTTTGAGCAGCTCCGCGACCAGCAGGCGTCCTATAAATTGCATTCCGCCGATAACCAGGGTCTTGAGATTTTGTTTCGGGCGGCGCTCAGTCGTAATATTCCAGCCCCAGGTGCGTAATCAACTGCTCGCCTCGCATCCATCGTAAGGTGTTCTTCAGCTTCATCAACTGAATGAAAATATCGTGCTCGGGATACAGTGCCGGCGCAGTCATGGGCGCCTTGAAGTAGAAGGAAAGCCACTCCTGTACGCCTCGCATTCCGGCCCGTTGGGCCAGATCCATAAACAAGACCAGATCGAGCACCAGCGGAGCCGCCAATATCGAATCCCTGCAAAGAAAATCGATCTTGATCTGCATGGGATAGCCCATCCAGCCGAAAATATCGATGTTGTCCCAACCTTCCTTCGCATCGCCTCGCGGAGGATAGTAATTGATGCGCACCTTGTGATACAGGTCCTTGTAAAGATCCGGATACAGATCCGCTTGAAGAATCTGCTCCAGCGCCGAAAGTTTGCTCTCTTCTTTCGATTTGAACGATCCGGGATCGTCCAAGACTTCGCCATCGCGGTTGCCCAGGATATTCGTCGAGAACCAGCCGGAAACTCCCAGCATGCGCGATTTCAACCCCGGCGCGATCAGCGTCTTCAGAAACGTCTGGCCGGTCTTGAAATCCTTACCGCATAAAGGCACTTGGCGTTCGCGCGCCAGATCCATCAACGCAGGCGCATCCACGGTCAAATGCGGCGCGCCATTGGCATACGGCACTCCCGATTTTAGCGCCGCGTAGGCGTAAATCTGGCTTGGTGAAATCTCCGGATCGCTCTTCTCCAGGCCCAGTTCGAAACTCTGAATCGATTCATGCACCGCCGCCGGCCGGTGAAACACCTCGGTCGATCCGCACCAGATCATGGCCAGCCGCGCGGCGCCCGTTCGCTCCTTGAAGCTCCGGATATCGTCGATCAGCATCTGTGCATGGTCCATTTTGGAGCCTTTCGGCTTCATGTTCGGGCCGGTAATCCGCTTCACGTACTCGGAATCGAACACCGCGGGCATGGGCCGGATCGCCGAGAGCGGCTCTTTGATCTCCGCCAGGGTAGTCTTCTCGAGAACGCCCGCGTGGAGCGCCGCTTCATAGCAATTCGCTTCGAAGATGTCCCACGTGCCGAAGACCAAATCCTGCAAGCCGGCCAGGGGAACGAAATCCTGAATCTTCGGACTGGTCTTGTCAGTCCGTTTTCCGAGCCGAATGGTCGCCATCTGAGTCAGGGAGCCGATGGGCTTTGCTAAACCTCGTTTGATCGCTTCCACGCCGGCGATAAACGTCGTCGTTACCGCGCCCATGCCGGGGATGAGGATGCCGAGTTTCCCATCGGCGGGCGCTATTTGCGGCGTTTCTTTGTTAGGTGATGTGTTAGGTGACGTGCTAGGCGATGTGTTGAGCGCGGACAAATTTTACAGTTCTCCTTATTGCGTAGAGGCCTAAAACCATTGAAAACACGGGCGATTTGTTATAATAGCAACTCGATGCGAGATCGCGCGACATTGCCCCCACCCGTGCTCGCGACAACCCTCAGCGCGATCGTCGTGGACGACGAGCGGCTTGCTTCCGAGGAGCTTTCCTGGCTGCTGAAAGACTTTCCCGAGGTCGAGGTGCTCGCCACGGGACAGAACGGCTTAGAGGCTCTGGAACTGATCGAAAAGCTCGAGCCGGAGATCGCCTTCCTGGATATCCAGATGCCTGGCCTAGATGGTTTGGGAGTGGTCCGGCGCCTTCGCGAGAAGAATCTGAACCTGCCATATTTCATTTTTTCCACTGCTTTCGATCATTACGCCGTCGAAGCTTTCCGCCTAGAAGCCATGGACTATTTGCTCAAACCGATCGACAAGGCGAGACTCTCGGAAACGATCGAGCGCGCGCGGCGTCTGGTCGGCGAGCGCGCGCAGGAGCCAGGCGCCGAAATCACCGCGGAGGCCGTCGAGCCGGAACTCTATCAACGCGCTTCTCATCAGCGAAGCAAGCTGATGGTCCGGAGCGCCAATCGTAACTTCATCATCGACGCGCAGGACTTAATTTACGCCACCATCGCCGATGGCGTGATCACGCTGGTAGCGGCCAACGTGGAAGGACTCTCGAACTACCGCACGCTCGAAGATTTGCAGGCCAACCTCGATCCCGAGAATTTCTGGCGCACCCACCGTTCGTTTCTGGTGAACGTCAACCGGATTCGCGAAGTTGTGCCCTGGTTCAAATCTAGTTACCAGGTGCGGATGGACGATAAGAAGGGAACCGAGATTCCCGTCAGCCGCGTCCAGACCCGCCGTCTGCGAGAATTGTTGAAGTTGTGACGCCTGAAATCGCTCCGGTTACTCCCAAAGAGATTATCGACCTCATTCTGGAAGAAATGCGGGCGGAAATCGCACCGCTGTACTTCACCAATTTGGTTCGGAGCGTTTATGACGTGTATCTAAGTGCCGAAGATTTGGAGCGCCTTCGTCCCGTGCAGCAGCGCATTCGCGAGGAGGCTGTTCGCGCGCTGAACGACGAACTGTCGCGCTTGAACAAGGGCAGGCAATCGCGAATAACCTTGCCGCTGCTGAAAGACACCAGGAAGAAGACGCGTTATGAAGCCGTGGGCGATTGGGTGGTCGAGTTTCACGAGAATACCGACGAGGATGCGAAGGAAAACCCCCTGATCGTTCACTCCGCGTTCGCGCTTCAGCAAGCCGAAGAGAACCGCGCCGGGACTTTGACCGAGCGCATTACGAAAAAGCAGTTGGACGGGCAGATGAGCACGACTCACCGGGCAGGCGGCGTCTCCGAAACGAGGCGCGCCGGAGGCGTGGTCTTCGCGAATATCGACTACGAAGACGACAGCGGCAGGCAGACTTACCCGATGACGAAGGAGACGATTAAGATTGGACGAGGGGCCGCGGACCGGTGGGTGGATCTCAAGCTGAACGCGAAAAAGGATGTGTCGCGCGAGCATGTTCAGATCCGCCGCGATGTGGTTACAGGGCGTTTCTTCATCAAGGATCTGAGCACGCTGGGAACTACCGTGAACGGCAAGCGAATCGCTCCGAGTATCCAACACGAAGACGGGCAGGAAATGGACCGGAACATTGAAACGCGGCTGCCCGAGAAGGCGCGGATCGGATTGGCGGATGTAGTGTTCCTGGATTTTCGGGCGGCGAAAAGCAATGGATAGATCATGACCGCACTCCACACGCTCCGGCTCGCAT
>JALYXS010000203.1 GCA_030946965.1 Acidobacteriota bacterium | reverse complement strand
TTCCACGCCCGCCCAAAAGCGCGCCGCGTACGTCGCGTATCTGGCGCGACGGCTCGCGGCCGCGCCGTCGTTCGTCGAGGAGGCAGTGCGTGCCCGCGCTAAGCTCGTTTGACTACGCCATCGTTCGCGTCGTCCCGCGCGTCGAACGCGAAGAGTTCGTCAATGCCGGCGCGATCGTCTTCTGCTTAGAGTGCAATTTCCTAAAAGCGCGCGTGCATTTGGATGAAGCGCGGCTCCGCGCCCTTTGGCCGGAACTCGATCTTGACCTCGTCCGCCGACGTCTCGAAGCCGTGGAAAGGATCTGCGCGGGTGACGTGGACGTCACGGCGATCGCGAAGCTTTCCCGGCGGGAACGATTCCACTGGCTGGTCGCGCCGCGCAGCACGGTGATTCAGATATCGCCCGTTCACACCGGCCTTTGCGAGTCGCCCGAAACCGCTCTCGATCGGGTTTTTCGCGAGTCGGTGCTGCCTCTGCCCGGAGTATGATTGTTGGTTAAACTGCACCGGATTCGAACATGCCACTTACGCGTCACGGCCTTTCCATTTTGCTTGCCTTGTGCGTTCTCCCCGCGCTGCATTCCCAGATCACATCCGCCACTCTTTCGGGCACCGCGAAAGACCCGACCGGGGCACTCGTCGCGGGCGCGCGTGTCGAAGCTAAGAATCTCAACACAGGCTTAGTCCGCACGGCGGTTTCCGATTCGAACGGCGAGTACGTGCTCTCCGATCTTCCGGTTGGCCATTATCAGGTCCGGGTTTCGATGGCCGGCTTCAAAGGCTGGGTTCTGCCGGATATCGAGTTGCAGGTAAGCCAGCACGCCACTACCAACGCCACGCTCGAAGTCGGCAATCTCGATCAGCAAGTCACTGTCGAAGCCGCCGCGCCGTTGCTGAATACGGTTACATCGTCGGTCGGGCAAGTGGTGAACGCTTCCACCGTGGAACGCATGCCGCTGAATGGGCGCAGCTTTTGGCAGCTTGCGGAACTCACGCCAGGCGCTGTTCCCGCCGCCGTTACGCAAGGGACCACGGGCAACGGCAAGGCGATTCGCTCCACCTCCGTCAACGTCAGCATCAACGGCACCAGTCAAATTTGGACCGGCTGGTCGCTCGATGGCGCGAACATCACCGAGCCACAGCTTGGCGGCACGTTGATCCAACCAAACGTGGACGCGATCCAGGAGTTCAAGGTGGAGGGCGCCAACATGGCGGCTGAGTATGGCCACACGCCCACCATGATCAACGCCTCTCTCAAGAGCGGAACGAACTCGCTGCACGGCGATGTTTTCGAATTCCTGCGTAACGACGCTTTCGACGCGCGCAATTTTTTCTATCAACCGCCGCCCGGATCGACGCTGAAGAACGAACCGCTGCGCCGCAACCAGTACGGTTTTACGCTGGGCGCGCCGATCGTTCGCAACCGGACGTTTTTCTTCGCGGATCTGGAGCGAACCGATCTTCGCCAAGGGCTCGATTACAACAGCATCGTCCCCAGCCTCGCCGAACGTAGCGGGGATTTCAGCGAGCTGCTCCGCGCCGCCAAACCGGTTGTTATATCCGATCCCCTTACGCACGCGCCATTTCCGGGCAACCGGATTCCCGCTTCGATGTTCGCGCCGCAAGCACAATTTTTTCTGAAATTTCTTCCCACGCCGAATATCCAGCAAGGCGCTACCGCACGGGCCGCATTGACCAATAATCTCGCGATCGACACCACGCGCGGAGATGTCCGCATCGATCATCAGATTGCAGCGCCGGATCAAATCATGGGCCGGTACTCGATCACGGACAACACGGAAACCGACCCTAATGCCTTTCCGGCGCTCGGCAGGTCAAACCTGCGCAGCCGCGCGCAAAACGCGGTGATTTCCGAGAATCACTTATTCAGCCCAAACTGGATCAACAACGCGAAAGTTTCTTATTACCGGAGCATCTTTTTGTTCGGTCCGATTTACCCAGGCGGCAACGTGAACGATGCGGCCGGTGTCGCTGGATTCGACGGACTCACATCGATCTTCGGATTTCCGAATATCAGCTTGACGGGATTCACGGGATTCAGCGGTTCGCCAAGCGACTCAAGGCCGAAATCGAACCGCATCCGGGACTGGATCTATTCCGACACATTGAGTTATTCAAAGGGCAAACACGACATGAAGTTCGGCGCCGAATTGACGCACCAGACACTGGCTTATTTCAACGGATCGAATTCGGAAGGCAGTTTTAGCTTTCAAGGAACTTATTCGGGAAATTCGTTTTCCGATTTCCTGCTGGGAAACCCGTATAGCGTTTCCCGCGATTATTTCCGTAATCTCTATGGAAACGCCGGGAATTTCTGGAGCGTTTTCGCCCAGGATAACTATCGCCTGACCCAAAATTTCACGTTGAATCTGGGGATTCGTTGGGAGATCAATCCGTTCTACGACGGAATTCGCGGCGGGAAAGCCGCGTTCGACTCGAAGACGGCGAAGGTGGTGGTTCCTTCCAGTTTCGACCCCACGTCGCAGGTGCTCTCGCCGCGGTTGCTCACCGCATTCGGCGACCGCATCGAGTTCACGAAAGATCTCGGAAGGCCCAACTCGATTCAATATGCTTCGAAGAAGGACTTTACGCCGCGTTTGGGTTTTGCATGGCGTCCATTTGGCAGCCCGAATTGGGTAGTGCGCTCCGCCTATGGATTATTCTTCGTCTTCCCCGACGACAACACGTTCAACAACACCATCGGGTCGGTGCCGTTCATCGCGAGCCAAACCGTCTTCAACGACCCTGCGCCGGCCGCGCCCACGCGCACTTGGGGCAACTTCTTCCTGGGACAGCCGTTATTCACCGCGAACGCAACTCCCACGGCGTGCCCGTTTGGCTTCGCCGCTAACTCCTGCGCCACGCCGAACCTGTATGCCAGCGCGCTAGATCTGAAGAGCACCTATCTGCAGCAGTGGAATTTCTCCATTCAGCGGCAGATCTCGGCCAGCACGTCGGTCGATATCGCGTACGTCGGCAACAAGACCACGCACCTCAATCAGAACTGGGGGATCAACGACCCCGCGCCGGGTCCGGGGGCGATCCAGTCGCGCCGCCCCTATCCGCAATGGGGAACAATCACCTATCCGGTTTTTTCGGAAAACGCGAACTACAACGCGCTTCAGGCGAAGTTCGAAACGCGCGCCTGGCGCGGCTTGAACGTGTTGACGTCGTATACGTTTTCAAAGTGCATCGACGCGGGAAGCAGCCAGAGCGGGACGACGCTGTCGCTTATCCCACTCAACCGGGCGGTGTGCGATTACGATCTGCCCCACAATTTTTCCGGCAGCTTGGATTACCAGCTTCCCTTTGGCCGTTCCACGAATGGATGGATGAGGCAACTCACGGGCGGGTGGGAAATCGCGGGCATAGTCACGGCACGGTCCGGGCAACCGTTCACGCCGACCGTGTCGGGCGATCCGGAAAATACGGGCGTCGGGACGCGTCCGGATCTGGTTGGAACGCCGGTGCTTCCGCATACGGTGAATTGTTGGTTCTATTCGTCGTCGAATCCGGGATGCGCCGCGGCCGCGCCTAACGCCCCCGATACTTTCGCCGTTCCTCCCGCGCAGACTCGCTATGGAACTTCGGGCCGGAATATCCTGCGCGCCCAACCCTTGACGCAAGTGGATTTCACCGTGATCAAGAGCTTTCCCTTTTCCGAGGCGCGGCGGATGGAGCTTCGCGGTGAATTCTTCAACATTTTGAATCACCCCACATTCGGCACGCCGGGAACGGACATCAATAGCTCTTCCGCCGGACAGATTAGCTCGACGTTGAACGCCGCGCGGATCATTCAGTTGGCATTGAAGATTTATTTCTGATGTCTCGCGCATCGTGGTTGTTCCTCTTCGCTTCGGTAGCGTCAGCCCAGAACGCCGCGTCGCCGAAATTGATTGCCGAAGGGCAGAAAGCTTACCTCGAAGCATGCGCCGCTTGTCATGGACCGGAAGCCGAAGGTTCCGACCGCGCGCCGAGGCTTGCCGCCAGCCGGCGATTGCGCACTCGATCCGTCAAACAACTGCGGAGCATTATCCATGACGGCATCCCTTCATCCGGCATGCCCTCGTTTCACGTTCCCCCGGAAGAGCTCGATGCCCTCACCACATTCGTGCAATCGCTGAATTCGACGGCGGCGGAAACATTCGTGCCTGGCAATGTTTCGGCGGGCGAGCAGTTCTTCTTTGGTAAAGGCGGATGCAATAAATGCCATTCGGTGCGCGGCAGGGGCAGCCCCATTGGCCCGGATCTCTCAAACGTTGCGCGCGAGTTGACCGTAAGCGAGATCGAGGAGTCCCTGCTCGATCCGGATTCCCGCATCACGCCGGGCTACGGTCTTGTAACCGTCCGGCTACGAGGCGGCCATGCCATTCGCGGTTTCGCGCGCGGGCGCACCAACTTCGATATCCAGCTTCAAGATCTGGGTGGCGGCTTTCACATGCTGCGCCAACCGCAAATCGCGGCGATCGAGGACGAGAAAAAGTCTCTCATGCCGCCGGTGAAAGCCGGCCCCGAAGAATTGTAAAATTTAGTCGCGTATTTGAGCGCCCTGAAGG
>JALYXS010000277.1 GCA_030946965.1 Acidobacteriota bacterium | reverse complement strand
GACTAGGATAGATCGCGACTACTTTCGCCGCGGGCGTGCTATGAAAAAAAAATGCCATGTCGATCGGGATCATCAAGCTATCCCACTCGGCATCGGACATCCGGAAATCCGTTAGGTATCGGCCGTCGCGAGGCACTCGGGCGAACTTCGACGATAGCCCGCGAGCGCTGAACAGAATGCCGCACGGCTCGCAAGCGCAAAGAAGGCGGCGAGTGGCCGGCTCCACCAAATGAGAATGGCGCGTGCCCAATGCCGCGCTGCATAACTCGCATCGCTCGACCGCCGGTTTTTCCCGGGCGAACTCTCGCAGCTTGGCAAGGGCGGTCATCTAGCAGGATGCTTGGGAGGCTGAATGCCTGCCCCACCGTAGTGGGGCGGGCGGTTTCGCCTGCCCTCGATGTTCGTCCGGGCCTCTTGTCGGCATCCTGTTAGACCTTGGTGGTTAGTTGAATCAAACCGTTGACGTTCGATTTCTCCGGCGCCAACCCTTGAATCCGTATGTCCGCGACATCCGCGGCAAACCGGTAGATCTCTTCTTCGATCGCGGCTTTCAAATGCGCGGCGGGCTTCCCTTCAAACCGAAGTTGCACCACGCCATCCTCGATCCCAATCAACTGCACATGGCTCGACTGCGCGCGTAAGATGGGCTGCACTTTGTCTATGGCTTGACCCACGCGCGCTTCAAGATCGACCGGATGCAGCCCATGCAGCAGCAATAAGCTCGAGACCAGCTCGTCGCGCGCGAAACTGGCAAAAACCGGAGGCTCGGCCCCGGCGTCTTCCGCGATCATCTCCATCATCCGGTTAATGGCCTTGCCGTGAAATTCCATGAGCGCCTGGACCAGAGCCCGCGCATCGGCGCGCGTGCCCGGGTCCGGGGCGCTCTCGAATTTTTGAACTAGCGCTTCGATTCGCTCGATCAATGAGCCTGCACGCCGAACATCGGAGAATGCCTCGTTTCGAGCGTCTTCCCGTTGCCCAAATACATGTGAACACCGCAAGGCAGACACGGGTCGAAGCTGCGAACCGCGCGCATGATATCGATGCCCTTGAATTTGTCCGGCCCATTTTCTTCGAAGATCGGCGTATTCTGTATCGCGTCTTCGTAGGGACCGGGCGTTCCGTAAATGTCGCGCGGGTTCGCATTCCAGGGCGTAGGCGGATAGGGATGATAGTTGGCGATCTTCCCTTCTTTAATTACGACGTGATGCGAAAGCACGCCGCGAACCGCTTCGTGGAAACCGCAGCCGATAGCTTCATCCGGCACCTTGAAATCGCGCCAGGTCTGCGTCTTTCCGGCGTGCAGCTCAGTCATGGCTCTCTCGGCAAAGTATAGGGCCGCGGCCGCCGAGTAAGCCTGGAAGTAAGTGCGCGCGCGATCGCGTTCGATAGCGTTGCTCCATTTCGGAATCTTCCATTCGAATTCTTTTTCTGGCTTCGTCGCGGTCTTCGGAAGATAGATCTTTACGCTGTGACCGGTCGCTTTCACGTACCCAATATCTACAAGCCCAGCCAAAGCCGTCGACCAGAATCGCGCGAGGGGGCCGCCGCCCGTATCGAGCGCCAAATGATCGCCGGTGCGTTTGTCGAGCCAGCGCGGCGACATGACCCACGAATAGTTGCCCTTGAAATCGCGCTTCTGCGGACGAGGCGTGGTGGTCTGATTCCACGGGTGCTTGCGGTCCACCGGATTGCCCAGCGGATCGTTCTTGACGAACATCTCGCCGTTGTCCCAATCGTCGTAATAGGAACTACCGAGCAGAATGCGAATCCCAAGATTGATATCGACGAGATTGGTCGTGACCAGTTCGCCATCGACCACGATGCCCGGGGTGACATACATCGCCTTGCCCCACTTGTCCATATTCTCGTACTTGTAGTCGCAGACGTGCGGGTCCTGGAACGATCCCCAGCAGCCCAGCATGATCCGGCGCTGTCCGACCTTTTCGTAACCGGGAAGAGCTTCGTAAAAAAAGTCGAACAGATCGTCATGCAGCGGCACGACTTTTTTCATGAACTCCACATATTTCATCAGACGGACCATGTAATCCGTGAAGAGCTGCACCGTCGGCACGGTGCCGACGCCACCGGGATAAAGCGTCGACGGATGAACGTGACGGCCTTCCATCAGGCAGAACATCTCGCGGGTCATGCGGCTCATCTGCAGCGTTTCGCGGTAAAACTCTCCCGTGAACGGATTGAGCGCGCGCATGATATCGGCAATATTCTTGTAACCGTGATCCGCGGCGTGCGGACACGGCGTTCTCTCCGCCTTCGCGAGCACGCTAGGGTTGGTCTCCCGCACCATCTGCTCGCAAAAATCCACGCCAACCAAATTGTCCTGATATAGGTTGTGGTCGAACATGTACTCGGCGGCTTCGCCCAGATTTGTAATCCATTCGGCCATATCGGGCGGGCGGACGCCGAATGCCATGGCCTGCGCATAGCAGGCGCATGTGGCGTGATTATCGCCGCAGATACCGCAGATGCGGCTGGTGATGAAGTGGGCATCGCGCGGATCTTTGCCCTTCATGAAGATGCTATAGCCGCGAAAGATAGACGAAGTGCTGTGGCATTCGGCGACCTCCCGGTTGGCAAAATCGATTTTGGTATAGATTCCCAAGCTACCCACGATGCGGGTGATGGGATCCCAATTCATCTCCACGAGACGTCTGGATTGGGAGGGGACTTCCGTGGTGGGTTGCGTAATTGTTGCCATGTATTCTTTCTCCTTCGCCTCTCTAATACGTCCGCGGCTGATAGCCAGTCGTCAGCTTACGCCCCGTGTGGCGCCACTTCGGCTCCTTGTTTACCGTGTCTTGAGTGATGCGGCGCAATGAGCGGATCATTCCTCCGTAAACATTGCTCACTGCCGACGAGACCCTCGCTCCTGGCGGCTCGTCCATAAACGGCATGAACTTATCCGGGAAACCTGGCATGGTGCATCCGATGCAGATGCCGCCGACATTCGGGCAGCCGCCGATGCCGGCCATCCATCCGCGTTTGGGCACGTTGCAGTTGACCACGGGCCCCCAGCATCCGATTTTCACCAGACACTCCTTCGTGCCGTATTCGTGCGTGAACTGGCCCTGTTCGTAATATCCGGCGCGGTCGCACCCTTCATGCACCGTCGCGCCAAACAGCCATTTCGGACGCAATGCGTCGTCGAGAGGAATCATCGGCGCGAGGCCGGCAAGCTGGTAGAGCAGATACAGCAGCACTTCCATGAAGTTGTCCGGCTGCACGGGACACCCGGGGACGTTCACGATCGGCAATCCCGCTTTCGACTTCCAGTCCCAGCCAAGATAGTCGGCAAGACCCATGGCGCCGGTCGGGTTGCCTTGCATTGCGTGAATACCGCCGTAAGCGGAGCAAGTGCCCGCGCAAACAATCGCGGTCGCATTGGGCGCGAGCCGGTCGATCCACTCGCAGGTTGTAATGGGCTGATTGGTCATCGGATCGTATCCAAAGCCGGCCCAATAACCTTCCTTCTTGATCTTTTCGTTCGGAATCGATCCTTCGACAACCAGTACGAAGGGTTCGAGTTTGCCCTCGGCCGCCAAATGGAAAAATTTCATGAAATCGTCGCCGACTTCAAAAGCGAGATCCGGATTGTGGAGATGAACTTTGGGAAGTCCGGGGATAGCGCCGAGAACTACGTCCTCGATGCTCGGTTGGGAAGCGGCGGTGATGGAGATGGTATCGCCATCGCAGCTAAGACCGGCCGTGACCCAGAGGATATGCACCTCTTTGACGGCAGGCGCCTTTTGAGTAGAACGGCCGTATGGAATTACGGTTGTTGCCATAGGAACCCATCCTTTTTTCATTACAAATATTCTGCTTTTGCACGGCGCGTGTCAAGTTTTGCCGGTAGCTTCGCACACATCAGCAGATTCGCGGCAATTGTTCCGTAAACGGAAGATCGACCAGCCGCGTCCCGCCGACCTCCGTCCTGAGCAGGACCATGCCAGAGTGAGTGCCCACGGCCCGCCCAATCACCGTGGCCTCGCGTCCTTCGGGTATGCGCCGCATTCCCTCCAGAACCGCGTTCGCGCTTTCGGGCGCAACGAACGCGACCAGCTTGCCTTCATTTGCGACGAACAGCGCGTCGAGCCCGAGAATTTCGCACGCCGCTTTTACATCCTCGCGAACGGGAATGGCGTTCGCGTCGATTTCGATTCCGATTTTGGCCGTAGCCGCGATTTCGCACAGCGACGTGCCAAGACCGCCGCGGGTAGGATCGCGTAAGACATGAATTTCGCCCGCGCGCGCCGCGGCCATCATGGCTGCGACTAGCGAATATAACGGCGCTGTATCGGAGAGTATCGAGCCTTCAAAGTCCAGCCCCTCGCGCTTCGAAAACACCGCCATGCCGTGATCTCCGATGGTCCCGCTAAGGATGATAACGTCACCGGCACGGGCTTTGGAGGCCGAGATCTCAATGCCTTCGGGCACCAGCCCGACGCCAGAGGTTGTGATAAAAAGCCTGTCCGCGGAACCCTTGTTGACTACCTTGGTATCGCCCGTAACGATGGCGACCCCGGCTTCGCGCGCGGCCTCCGACATCGATTGCACCACTCGCGACAGCTCTTCTATCTCGAAGCCTTCCTCGACGATGAAAGCCACGGAGAGGTAGAGCGGTTTTGCGCCGCTCATGGCGAGATCGTTGACGGTGCCGTTTACGGCGAGCTTGCCGATATCCCCGCCAGGAAAAAATAACGGCGTGACAACGAACGAATCCGTCGTGAAAGCGATACGCGAGCGGCCCACCTCCAGGACGGCCTGGTCGTCCATTTTGCGGAGTGTTTCATTGTCGAAGGCGGGCAGGAAAACGTCGTGGATCAGTTGAGCCGTGAGCCGCCCTCCGCTGCCATGTCCGAGAAGGATGTTCTTGCGCTCGGTAATCGGAATCGGACAAGTGATGGCGAAGTTCTTTTCCATGGGGGGCTAGATAATGTCTTCTTCCCCTAGCAATACGTGCACCATATCCCACAGGACGTGCAGCAGCGTGGTGTGGACTTCCTGGATACGATGAATGCTGAACGACGGAACGGTCAGGCAATACTCGGCAATGCTCTTGACGCGGCCGCCGTCCTTTCCCGAGAAGCCGATGCTGACCATGCCTCTTTCGCGCGCCGCCTGAAGACCGTAGTTTACGTTCGCCGACATGCCGCTGGTGGAGATGCCGAGCACCACGTCGCCGGGCTTGCCGAATAGCTTGATTTGTTCCGAAAATGTCTGCGAAAAATCGGTGTCGTTTCCGATTGCCGTAAGCAGCGCGGAATCGTTCGTCAAGGCGAAGGCTGGAAAGGAGCGTCGTTTTTCGATGATGGGATGGACGAATTCGATGGCGACGTGAACCGCGTCGCAGGAACTGCCGCCATTGCCCATTACGAAGAGTTGGTGGCCGGTGCGCAACGCCTCGGCCAAGCGGCTGCAGACCTGCTGGATTGTTCCCGCGTTCTCGTCGAAAAACTTCGCCTTCATCTCCGCGCTCTCGGCGCACTTGCGCATCACGCTGGATTTGAATTGCTCGGGTGAGATAGTTGTCATGACCCCGTGACGCACGCACTCTTGCGTGCCGCGTCCACACTCATGTGGACGCCTGTCGTGAACACAACAACTATCTTCGAGCGCAAGGAAGCTTCAGGACACGTGACGGCACGAGTGCCGGCACGGCACGCAAGAGTGCGCGCGCCACAACTCTTCATCAGGCTCCCACCGCGGCCGCCGGTTCGATCTCCATTAAATGCCTTCCATAGCTGTAATACGCCGCGCACGCGCCTTCGGCTGAAACCATGGTTGCTCCTAACGGCGTCTGCGGCGTGCATTGCGTCCCGAAAGCCGGGCAGTTCACGGGTTTCTTCAGTCCACGCAAAATCTGCCCGCTAATACAGATCTCCGGCTCGAGCGTGTTGATGTTTTCCACTTCGAAGATCCGCTCCGCGTCGAAATCGCGAAATTCATAGTTCAGCCGGTAGCCGCTCTTCGGAATAATGCCAATCCCGCGCCAACTCCGGTCGCCAATCTTGAACACGCGGAAAATCATCTTTTGAGCTTCCAGGTTGCCGTCGCGCGTGATGGCCCGGGCATACTGGTTTTCGATCTCGGCGCGGCCTTGCTCCAATTGGCGCAAGGTCATCAGCGTGCCTTGTAGCAGATCCACCGGCTCGAACCCCGTGACCACGATCGGCACGCGGTAGCGCGCGGCGATCGGCTCATATTCACGCCAGCCCATAATGGCGCAGACGTGGCCCGGTCCCAAGAATCCTTGCACTCGATTGTTCGGAGATTGCAGGATACCGGTGATCGAAGGCGGCACAATTACGTGGGATACGAGGACGGAGAAGTTTCGGATGCCTTGTTGTTTCGCCTGCCACACGGACATCGCATTCGCGGGCGCGGTCGTCTCAAACCCGATGGCGAAGAACACGACCTTCTTGTCCGGATTCGCGCGCGCGATTTTGAGGCACTCAAGGGGCGAGTATACGACCCGCACCTGTCCGCCCTCCGCCTTCACCTGGAACAGATCGCCGTTCGAACCCGGGACTCGCAGCATGTCCCCAAAAGAACAGAAGATCACGTCCGGCCGCCGCGCAATGGCGTGCGCCCGGTCGATCATATCGAGAGGCGTGACGCACACAGGGCATCCCGGGCCATGCACCAACTCGACCTCGGGCGGCAGCATCCGGTCCAGCCCGTACTTCACGATCGTATGGGTCTGGCCGCCGCAGACTTCCATAATTACCCAGGGCCGCGTAACCGTCTTCTTGATCTCGTCAACGATCTTGGTTGCGATCCGTTGATCGCGGTACTCGTCAAGGTACTTCATCGTTAGGCTCCGGTTCGGAATCCAGAATTTCGCCGAGTTGATCCATCTCTTCGAGATAACTGTAAGTTCGCGCGGCCTCTTCTTCGTCCACCTTGGCGATGGCGAAGCCCACGTGCACCATCACGTATTCGCCGAGCCTGGTTTCCGGCACATATTCGAGACACGCCTCGCGCGTGATGCCGCCAAAATCCACTTTGGCCATGCGCACGCCGTTCGTCTCGTGAAACTCGACGACCTTGCCTGGGATCGCAAGACACATCAGATCACATCCTTTGACCTTGGAGAAAGGTAGCGGCGAGAACGGCCTGGCCGAGCGAGAGACCGCCATCGTTGGGAGGAACTTTGGAGTGGGTAAAGACCTGAAATCCGCGATTGCCAAGCCTTTCGAGCGCGCCGCGCAAAAGCGTGAGGTTCTGGAACGTCCCGCCACTCAGGCAAACTGTTTTGATGCCCGTCCTTTCGCGCAGACCTAGGCAAACCGATTCCATGATATTCCCGAT